>NZ_MLQM01000009.1:0-60154 GCF_001854525.1 Mycobacterium talmoniae | reverse complement strand
AGCCTGCGCTGGCGGCATCGAAACTGCGCTGAGGCCGGATTTTCGCGCCGATCCTGGGCCTGAGCGCAGGCTCGGCGCCGTGAGCGCAGGCTCGGCGCCGTGAGCGCAGGCTCGATGCCCTGGATGCAGGCGCGGCGCCTTACCCGCAGGCTCGATGCCTTACCCGCGGACCCGGCGCGGCGAGCGTGCGCAATCCCGGTGATTCACCCGGCGTAGTCGACCGGGGACACGCACGCTCGCGCACACCAGGCAAGCCAACCTCACCACTGCTCGCGGGGGACGTCGAAGTCCGAGCACAGCGCCCACCACACGTCGCGCGGCTCCATGCCGTCCTCGATCGCCTGCGCGGCGGTGCGTCCATCGAAGCCGTTCAGCACGTGATCGGCCAGCACCGAGGCGCCGTAGGCGGCGCCGAACCGCAGCGTTACCCGTTCGTGGAATTCCGTCAACCGCACCCGACCAACCTACCCAGCGCCCACCAGCGCCTCGTGACACACCCGAACCGGATCGGCCACCGCGTCGACACTGGCGGCGGCCCGGCGTGCCGCCTCGCCGTAATGCGGCGAGCCCAGCACCACGTTCACCGCGGCCACCAGCGCCTCGGCGGTCAGCGGCCGCACCAGCTGCCCGCTGCCCTGGCGCACCACGCGGTTGGCCAGCTCCCACTGGTCCCCGCCGCCGGGCACCACCACCAGCGGCACCCCGGCCAACAGCGTTTTGGTCACCATGCCGTGCCCGCCGCCGCACACCACCACATCGGCGCGCCCCAGCAGCTCGTCTTGACGGCCCAGCCCGACCACCGCCCAGTCCGGCACCGTCAGGTCGGGACCGTTGAGCCGGGACACCACCACCCGCGCGCCGTCCGGCAGCCCGACCCCGGGCGCCAGGCAGTCCAACGCCACCTGGGCCATGCCGCGGGTCCCGGTCAGCGCGGTGGACGGCGCGACCACCACCAGCGGCCCGGCGCCCGGCGGGATCGGCAGCACCTGCTCGGTCGGCTCGAAATGCAGGGGACCCACCACGACGGCCTCGGCCGGCCAGTCCGGGCGCGGCACCTCCAGCGCGGGCAGGGTGGCGATCAGCCGGCGCAGCGGACCGGGGTCACGGGCCGGCAGCCCGATCTCGGCGCGCACCGCCGCCCGCTGTCTTAGCCCGGCCCGCCACGACCGCGCCGTCAACGCCCGCATGATCGCGTCGCGCAGCCGGCCTCGCAGCCCGGTGCCCGGCGCCAACCCGCTGCCAATCGGGGGCAACCCCTTCGACGGCAGGTACAGCGGATGGGGGTTGAGCTCGATCCACGGGATACCCAGCAGTTCGGCGGCCATGCCGCCGCAGGCGGTGATCACGTCGGAGACCACCAGATCCGGCGCCAGCGCCCGCAGCCGGTCGACGTTTTCCACCGCCATCCGGGCGGCCCGCTGGTGGATTTTGGCCCCGGCGTCGGCATCGTCGTCGGCGGCGGTGGGGTCTAGCCCGGCCAGCTCGGCGGCGTCTATCCCGGCCGCCGCCGCGGTGGCCAGCCATTCGACGCCGGTGAGCAGGGTCGCGGTGTCGCCGGCGGCCTGGAAGCGTTGGCACAACGCGATCGCGGGAAACGAGTGCCCGGGGTCGGGTCCGGCGATCACGACGACGCGCATCGCCCTACCGTGCCATAGCCCAACGGCTCTAGGCTGACAGGTATGACCGAACCAACTGCTGAGCTGACGTCCGTTGACAACATCCGCACCGTCGAGACCTTCCTGAACGCGCTGCAGGACGAGGACTTCGTTACGGCAGACGCCACCTTGGCCGACGACCTGGTGTACCAGAATGTGGGGTTGCCGACCATCCGCGGCCGCAACACCACGATGCGGCTGTTCCGTCGGATGGAGGGCCGCGCCGGGTTCGAGGTGAAAATCCACCGCATCGCCGCCGACGGCGACGCGGTCCTCACCGAACGCACCGACGCCCTGCTAATCGGGCCGCTGCGGTTGCAGTTCTGGGTGTGCGGCGTGTTCGAGGTGCACGACGGCCGCATCACGTTGTGGCGCGACTACTTCGACTTCTACGACATGTTCAAGGCGACGGCGCGGGCGGTGGCGGCCACCGTATTCCCGTCGCTGCGGCCCACGTTCTGAGGGGCCACACGCGATGGGCACCGACCGGGTGCGCACCAAACCCAATCCGCTGCAGTACATCCGGTACTGCTATGGGCGTCGGCTGCCCGATTCGATGCGGGACTGGGTCCGCAACGATCTGACCGGCAAGGGCGCCACCGCCCGGATGATGCTGCGCGCCGCGGTCCCGACCCTGTTGGTGCTGGCCCCGCTGTGGCTGCTGCCGGGCCCGTTTTACGTGCACCTGGAAATCAGCGCGCCGATTTTCATCTCGCTGGTGTATTTCTCGCACGCCCTCAACAAGGTGTGGCGCCGGCATATGCTGCGGGTGCACGGTTTCGATCCCGAGCTCGTCGATGAACGGGCCCGCCAACGCGACGCCCACCTGCATCGGGCGTATATCGAACGCTACGGCCCCCGGCCCGGGGATTGACGGGCGTTGACTCTGCGCTGACCAGGGCTCCTACTCGCACTTTGCCGTGGTGGACGCAGAGTCAACGCCAAACTAAGCGCTTCAGTGCAGCGGGCGGAGTTCGTCGAAGGCTTGCGCCCAGCCGAGCAGCCGGTCGGTCGCGCCGACCAGCTCCTCGCGGTAGTGCTGCCGGGCCATCGGCGAATGCGCCGGGGAAGCCGCTCCTCCCCCATTGGCCGACGCCACCAACTGTGCTGCGGCGGTCACCATTTCGTTGTACTGGCGCACTCCGGCGCTGAGCTGCGCGGTGAACGCGTTGATGGTGGGCACCAGATACGCCCGGGAATCGGCGGTGCAACTGACCGTCTGCTCCATCGACACCACCTCGGCGGCGGTGGCCGCCATGGTGGCCGCCGTCCGGTTCGCCGCCGCGCTCAGATCCCGAATCTCCTCGGCGGGCAACATGTTCCCCCGCTCCATCACGCCCAGCAGCGAAAACATGCCGCGCTCGGAGGCGCCCAGCGCCGACATGACCGGCCGCGCCGCCGAACCGGGCGGCGGGAGCCGACGGATGGTGGCGGGCCGCTGCGCCGGCAGCGGAACCGCCCGCACCCACCGGTACCGCAGCAACAACGGCGTCCCCGGGATCGCCGCCCCCGCCGCGACCAAGCCGGTGATCAGCAGCACCCACGCCGGCGTGCTCCACGACGCCAGCACCGCGGTCACCAGGATCCAGAACAGGCAGCCGGCCCCGCAGACCAAGCCCCAGCGCAGCGCGCGGCGGCGTTGCCGAAGCCGCCGGGCCCGCGGGTCGATGGCGGCGCTGATCCGCTGCACCAGCGCATCGGAGAACCGGTAGGCGGAATCCCAACCGCGCTGCAGCACCGCGCGCCACTGACCGGTGTGCGCTAGTCGCTGACTCGCCGCCATCTCCGGGCCCCGCTACTGCTGGCCGAGCGGCGTCTCAGGTGTGGCCCCGGACTGCGGGGCGGCCGGGGTGACCGGGGCACTCGCGCCGCCGGCGGGCAGCGCCTCGCCGCGCATCGACGCGCGGATCTGCTCCAGCCGGGAGTGACCGGCCATCTGCACGCTGGCTTGCTGCACCTCGATCATCCGGCCCTGCACCGAGCCCTGCGCGAGTTCGGTGGCACCGATCGCGTTGGCGTAGCGGCGCTCGATCTTGTCGCGGACCTCGTCGAGGCTGGGGGTGGTGCCGGGTGCGGCGAGCTCGCTCATCGACCGCAGCGACGCGCTGACCTGCTCCTGCATCTTGGCCTGCTCAAGCTGGCTGAGCAGTTTGGTGCGTTCGGCGATCTTCTGCTGCAACACCATCGCGTTCTGCTCGACGGCCTTCTTGGCCTGTCCGGCGGCGGCCAGCGCCTGGTCGTGCAGGGCCTTGAGGTCTTCCACGCTCTGCTCGGCGGTCACCAGCTGGGCGGCGAACGCCTCGGCGGCGTTGTTGTACTCGGTGGCTTTGGCGGCGTCGCCGGCGGCGGTCGCCTGGTCCGCCAACGTCAGCGCCTGACGCACATTGACTTGCAGCTTCTCCACGTCGGCCAGCTGCCGGTTGAGCCGCATCTCGAGTTGCCGCTGGTTGCCGATCACCTGGGCCGCCTGCTGGGTCAGCGCCTGATGCTGACGCTGCGCTTCCTCGATGGCCTGCTGAATCTGAATCTTCGGGTCGGCGTGCTCGTCGATCTTCGCGTTGAACAGCGCCATCACGTATTTCCACGCCTTGACGAACGGGTTGGCCATGAGTGAGCTCCGCCTTCGTTTGGTTGCTTGCCTGCTGCCCAATTTATCGGTTACCGGGGACAGACCGCAGCCTTGTCGCCCCGGCGGGTGCGATCAGGCCAGTGCCAGCGCCGCCGCGGGCGGGATGACGACCTTGGTGCTGACATCGATGTTGGCGGTGCCGGCCGCGCTGGCTGCCGGTTCGGTACGCGCCAGCGCGGCGCTGGCGTCGGTGAGCACCGTCGACAACGGCACGTCCAGGGCGGTGCAGATCGCGCTCAGCAGCTCACTGGAGGCCTCTTTGCGGCCGCGCTCGACCTCGGACAGGTAGCCCAGGCTCACCCGCGCCGAATCGGATACTTCACGCAGTGTGCGGCCCTGCGATGTCCGGTTCCGGCGCAGCACGTCGCCGATCACCTCGCGCAGCAATGCCGTCATCATGCTCTCCCTTGAAGTCGCGGTCCCTAGCTGTGCAACGCGGGTGGTGGCCGGCGGGTTCCCGGCGCGTCACGTCCGCGCGACCAGCGCGTGCAGCCGGTTGATCGACTCGCGCACCGCCGCAACCCGGATGTCCCAGCGGGTGCCGCCGAACGCGCACTCCACGACCTCGGCGTCGACCGGCCCGGCCAGCCCCAGGAACACGGTGCCCGCCGGGTGCCCGCCGTGCGGTTCGGGGCCGGCCACCCCGGTCAGCCCCACCCCCCAGGTGGCGGCGCAGCGTTGCCGCGCGCCGACGGCCAGCGCACGGGCGGTGGGCGCGGCGACCGGGCCGACCGCGTCGAGCACCTGGGGTGCGACCCCGGCCAGGCTGACCTTGGTGTCTTCGGTGTAGGTGACCAGGCCGCCGCGCAGCACCGCGCTGGCGCCGGCCACCCCGGCCAGCGTGGCGGACAGCAGGCCCGCGGTCAGCGATTCCGCGGTGGCCACGGTTTGCCGACGAATCGTCAGGTCGGCGACCAGGGCGCGGGCCTCCTCAGTGATCAGCGGGTCGTCCACGCACATCCCTCACCGCGGACAGGACGTAGTCCACGCCGGTGACCACCGTCAACACGATCGCGGCGGCCATCACCACCCAGGCCATGGTCAGCCACGAACCCGATAGCGGCAGCACGAACAGCCCGATCGCGACCGCCTGCACCAGGGTTTTGAGTTTGCCGCCGCGGCTGGCCGGGATGACGCCGCGGCGCAACACCGCGAACCGCAGCACGGTGATCCCCACCTCGCGGGCCAGGATCAGCACCGTCACCCACCAGGGCAGATCGCCCAGCATCGACAGCCCAATCAGCGCCGCGCCGATCAGCGTCTTGTCGGCGATGGGATCGGCCAGCGCCCCGAACTCGGTCACCATGCCGTAGTTGCGGGCCAACGCCCCGTCGAATCGGTCGGTGATGACCGCGACAGCGAAGATCACGAACGCACCGATCCGGCTCGCGGTTTCGTGGCCGTCCCCGGCAAACAAGACGAGCAGGAACACCGGGACCAGCACCAGCCGCAGACCGGTCAGCAGGTTGGCCAGATTCGCCACGCGGACACGCGTCACCACCGGATCGGTTTGCGGCTGCCCTGGCACGGCAAACAGAATATCGGTTGTTCAGTCCGACCTCGGTAACCGATACTCTGCACCCGTGAACGCAGCGGGCGGTCCACCCGCCTCTCCGCCGCTGGTGCGGCGCGCACGAACCTCCGATGTCCCGGCGATCAAGCGGCTGGTGGATACCTACGCCGGGAAGATTTTGCTGGAAAAAAACCTGGTGACGCTGTATGAGGCGGTTCAGGAGTTCTGGGTGGCCGAACACCCCGAACAGCAGGGCCAGGTGGTCGGCTGCGGCGCGTTGCACGTGCTGTGGTCGGATCTGGGCGAGGTGCGCACCATCGCCGTCGAGCCGGGGATGACCGGCCGCGGTGTCGGCCACGCGATCGTGCACCGGCTGCTGGCGGTGGCCCGCGACCTGCAGCTGCAGCGGCTGTTCGTGTTGACGTTCGAAACCGAGTTCTTCGCCCGCCACGGGTTCACCGAGATCGACGGCACCCCGGTCAGCCCGGAGGTGTTCGAGGAGATGCGTCGCTCCTATGACCTCGGGGTCGCCGAATTCCTGGACCTGAGCTACGTCAAACCCAACACGTTGGGCAACACCCGCATGCTGCTGGTGCTGTGAGGCGGCTCAGACCGTTCGCCCCGGCAGCCCCGACAGAAACGGGGTGAGGATGTCCACCGGCAGCGGGAACACCACCGTCGAGTTCTGGTCGGCGCCTAGCTCCAGCAGCGTCTGCAGGTAGCGCAGTTGCAGCGACGCGGGGTTTTTCGACAGCGTCTCGGCGGCCTGGGTGAGTTCCTCGGAGGCCTGCAGTTCACCGCGGGCGTTGATGACCTTGGCCCGGCGTTCCCGTTCGGCTTCGGCTTCGCGGGCCATCGCCCGCTGCATCGACTCGGGGATTTCGACGTCCTTGATCTCCACCACCCGGACCTCCACCCCCCACGGCTCGGTCTGCTTTTCGATGATGGTGCGCAGGTCGCTGTTGAGGTCTTCGCGATGCGCCAGCAGGGTGTCCAAATCGGCGCGGCCCAGCAGGGACCGCAGCGTGGTCTGGGCGATCTGCGAGGTCGCCACCGCGTAGTTCTCCACCGCCAGAATCGCTTTCAGCGGATCCATCACCTGAAACATCACCACCGCATTGACCCGGGCCGGCACGTTGTCCCGGGTGATCACCTCCTGCGGCGGAATCGTCAACGTCACCACCCGCTGATCCACCCGGATCATCTTGTCCACCAACGGGATCAGAAAATGCAGTCCGGGCCGATACAACGGGCGGGCGTGGCCCATCCGGAACACCACGCCCCGCTCGTATTCCCGCAGCACCGTCAGCGAAAAGAACGCCAACACCACCAGGGCCGCGACCACCACCAACACCCAGACCACCACCGCGGTCACTGTGTCTTCTCCCCTGCCTTGGCGTCCTTGTCCGCCCAGCCCCACCGCGTCGAGTACCGATCGATCGCGACGGCCACCTGATCCTCCAACCCGGTGCGGTGCGGCAGGTGATCGGGCGCGTTGGACGGAGTGTTCCACAGGTGCCGGGCCAGCGGCAGACCGGCCAGCACCACCACCGCGGCCGCCCCGCCCAACACCAGCACGTCGGCCACCGAATGGCTGCCGACCAGCATCGCCAGCGGCATCACCACCCCGAGCGCGGCCACGAAACAGGCGATGCCGCGGTGAAACCGGCCCGCTTCGGAATGCGGCCACGGGTCCACCTCGCGGCTGATCTCACGCCCGTGCTCGGAGCTGGTGCAGGTGGACTTGACCGGGCAGCTGTTGCACACCGCCGGCGACGCCCGATACCGCATCACCCGATGCGCCGGGTCGAAGGAGGTGGGCCACAACCACTGGTCCTGCGGGCACACCCAGGCGTCGTGGTCGGCGTGGTAGACGAATTCGCCGGTGCGCCACCGCGCGGCCCGCGCCGACACCCGCCGGGCCATCACGTCGAAGCCCCAGGCGATCGCGACCAGCACCAGGGCATAGCCGGCGGCTAGCCAGACCGACGCGGCGGGGGCGGTCATCGTCACTCCTTCGAGGTAGCCGGTTGCGGCGCCACTTCGGTGTAAAGCGGGTTTTCCGGCAGCTCGTCGGCGGCCGGCTGCGCGCGCAGGTTGCGGATCGCCGTCCACGCGATCCAGACGAACGGCAGCACACCGCCGATGATCAGCAACAGGTCGCCGGGCAGCCGCATCCACTCCAGCACTGAGTTCCCCGGCCGGGTCAGATAACCCAGCGACCGCGCCTCGTAATAGCCGTCGTTGACCGAGTGGTACAGCTGCAGCACCCCCAGCGGCAGCAGGGTGGCGAACACCATCCAGGCCAACCCAAGGTTCATGCACCAGAACGACACCCGGGCCCAGCGCTCCGGCCACTTGTCGGCCGGGATGGCGTAGCGGAACGCGAACATCGCCAACCCGACCGCGAGCATGCCGTAGACCCCCATCATCGCGCCGTGCGCATGGTTGGCCGTCAGCGCGGTGCCGATCTGGTAGTAGGACACCACCGGCAGGTTGATCAGGAACCCGAAGATCCCGGCGCCCAGGAAGTTCCAGAACCCGACCGCGACCAAGAACATCACCGCCCAGCGGTGCGGGAACGGCTTGTCGTGGCTTTGCTGTCGCGAACCCAGCTGCAAAAACGCCCACGCCTCCACGGTCAGGAAGGTCAACGGGATGACCTCGGCCGCCGAGAAGAACGCGCCCAGCGCCATGTGTTCCACCGGGGTTCCGGAGAAGTACAGGTGATGCATGGTGCCGATGACCCCGCCGGCCGAATACAAGATGACGTCGAGGAAGATCACCCCGAGTGCCACCTTGGGGCGCACCACCCCCAGCAGCACGAAGATGTAGGCCACCATCACCGTGGTGAACAGCTCCAGGAAATCCTCGACCCACAGGTGCACCACCCAGAACCGCCAGAAGTCGGCGACCGAGAAGTGGGTGTCGCTGCCGGCGAGCAGGCCGACGGCATAAAACGCCGGGATGGCCAGCCCGGTGAAGAAGAACAGCCACGGCAGGTTCATCTTCGACTCGGTGCGCAGCGTGGTGCGCATCCCCCGCCAGATGATCGCGATCCACAAGAACAGCCCGACGACCAGCAGGATCTGCCACAGCCGGGGCAGGTCCAGGTACTCCCACTGCTGGGAGAACAGGCTGCCCTTGTCGATCACGCCGTAGATGGACAGCGCCTCGGACAGCAGCGACCCGGCCACCACCACCACGAGCGCCCCGAGCAGGGCGTAGACCAGCCAATGCTGCCGGCGCGGTTCGCGCCGGGTGATGAACGGGACCAGGAAGATGCCGCCGGCCAAGAACGCCGCGGCGGTCCACAACAGCGACAGCTGCAGGTGCCAGGTACGGGCCAGGTTGTAGGGCAACACCCGGGCCAAATCGATGCCGTAGAACGCCGACAGGTCGGCGCGGTAGTGCTCGACGGCCCCGCCCATCAGGGTCTGCACCAAAAACAGCAGCGACACCACCGCGAACATCCAGATCGCGCCCCGTTGCGCCCGGGTCAACGCCACCTCGCCCGGCTGCCGGAACGACAACGCGGTGGTTTCGCTGCCGTGCCAGCCGACCTTCTGGCTCCAGCGGCCGTAGATGGCGAACATCACCCCGGTGCCGCCGAGCAGCACCACCAGCGACAGCACCGACCACACCACCAGCTGCGCGGTCGGCCCGTTGTCGACCCGCTGCTCGGACGGCCAGTTGTTGGTGTAGCTGTAGCTGTGGCCGGGCCGTTCGGCGGCCCCCGCCCACGCCGTCCAGGCGAAGAACGCGGTCAGGTCGTGGATCTGCGCCGGCTCGGTGATCATCTTCGGCAGCAGCCCGTATTTGGTGGAGTTCTCGCCGAAATAGGCGGCGTAGTGTTTTTGAATGTCGCCGAATGCTTTGGCCTGCTGATCGGTGAACGTCAGCGTCTTGGTGACCGGATCAAACCGATTGGTCCGGAACTGTTTGACCACCGCGTCGTGCACGTCGGCGACGCCGTGCGCGCGCAGCTGATCGGCGACGTTATCGGTGGCCATCCGCAAATAGTCGGCGGTGTAATCGGGTCCCAGGTAGGCGCCGTGACCCAGCACCGACCCGTACTGCATCAGGCCGCGGGCCTGGAAGAGCTCTTGACCGCGGGTGATGTCGTCGCCGGTAAACAGCACCTGACCGGATTGGCTAACCACTTTCTGCGGCATCGGCATCGACGCGTTGTAGGTGCGGTAGGCCAGGATGCCCATCACGGTGAAACCGAAGATCATGACGAGGGCCACGCCCTGCACCCAGCCCCTGCTGACCATCGCCGGTGCGGGTGTCTGATCGGGCGGTGACGGTGTTGCCTCGGTGGTCATACCGATGCCCCTTCTCTCACATGGACCGATTTTCGGAGTCTTACATTTCCGCGGGTTGCGCCACAGCAAATTGCGCGATCGCAGCGCATCCGAAAGCGCTCGGCGCCGGATTTACCCGCGTCGCGCCAGCATCTAGTTATGCCATCGGGAGCACCGGCGCCCAAGGGCACAAATGGGCATCGTTTGAGGACCAACGGCCCTTGAGCGGGGACCAAAGCCCCGTGACGGTCGGCGCTAATCACTTATAGGCTGCGCATGTGGTGAGGGTCTTTTTGGTCGACGATCACGAGGTGGTGCGCCGGGGTCTGATCGACCTGCTGGGCGCCGACCCCGACCTCGAGGTGGTCGGCGAGGCCGGCACGGTGGCCGAGGCCCTGGTCCGCATCCCCGCGGTGCGCCCGGATGTGGCGGTGCTCGACGTCCGGTTGCCCGACGGCAACGGCATCGAGTTGTGCCGTGATCTGCTGGCGGCCCTGCCCGACCTGCACTGCCTGATGCTGACGTCGTTTACCTCCGATGAGGCGATGCTCGACGCGATCCTGGCCGGCGCCAGCGGCTACGTGGTCAAGGACATCAAGGGCATGGAGTTGGCCCGCGCGGTCAAAGATGTCGGCGCCGGGCGGTCGCTGCTGGACAATCGGGCCGCGGCCGCGCTGATGTCCAAACTGCGCGGCGCGGCCGACAAGCCCGATCCGCTCTCGGGTCTCACCGACCAGGAACGCACCTTGTTGGGTCTGCTCGCCGAGGGCCTGACCAACAAGCAGATCGCCGACCGAATGTTCCTGGCCGAAAAGACGGTGAAGAACTACGTGTCGCGGCTGCTGGCCAAACTCGGCATGGAGCGCCGCACCCAGGCCGCGGTGTTCGCGACCAAACTGCAACGACCCCATGGCTAGCAACCCCTCCGACGAACTGCGGGCGCTGCGCGACACCCTGTCGCAGCTGCGGTTACACGAGCTATTGGTCGGGGTCCAAGACCGGGTCGAGCAGATCGTCGAAGGCCGGGACCGCCTCGACGGCCTGCTGGAAGCGATGCTGGTGGTCACCTCCGGGCTGGAGCTGGGGGCCACCCTGCGGTCGATCGTGCACACCGCCACCCAGTTGGTGGACGCTCGATACGGCGCGCTGGAGGTGCACGACCAGGCCGGCCGGATGCTGGAGTTCGTCTACGAGGGCATCGACGACGACACCTATCGGCGCATCGGTGCGCTGCCCGAAGGCCGCGGTGTGGTGGGTCTGCTCATCGATGACCCCAAACCGCTGCGGCTGGACAACGTCACCGATCACCCGTGCTCGGTGGGCTTCCCGCCGGGGCACCCGGTGATGCGGACCTTCCTCGGGGTGCCGGTCGGTATCCGCGACGAGGTGTTCGGCAACCTGTATCTCGCCGAGAAGGCGGGCGGGCGACCGTTCACCGAGGACGACGAGGTGCTGGTCCAAGCCTTGGCGGTGGCGGCCGGCATCGCCATCGCCAACGCGCGGCTGTACGAACAGGCCAAGGCGCGGCAATCCTGGATCGAGTCCACCCGCGACATCGCCACCGAGTTGCTGTCCGGCGCCGATCCGGCGACGGTGTTTCGGCTGGTCGCCGACGAAGCCCGCAAGCTGACCGGCGCCGTCGCGACGCTGGTGGCCGTGCCGGTCGACGAGGACCCGCCCGCCACCGAGGTGGTTGAGCTGTTGGTGATCGAAACGGTCGGCGCCGCAGCGGCTTCCGCGGACGGCACCACCATCGCGGTGGCGGGCACCGCGGTCGGCGAGGTGTTCACCGGACGCACCCCGCGGCGCGTCGACGCGATCGCGGTGGACGGGGTGCGCGACACCGGGCCGGCGCTGGTGCTGCCGCTGCGCGCCACCGACACCGTCGCCGGGGTGCTGGTGGTGTTGCGCGAGCGCGGTGCGGTGCCGTTCAGCGACGAGCAACTGGAGATGATGGCCGCCTTCGCCGATCAGGCCGCGCTGGCCTGGCAGTTGGCCACCTCCCAGCGCCGGATGCGGGAACTCGACGTGCTGACCGACCGGGACCGGATCGCGCGTGACCTGCACGACCATGTGATCCAGCGGCTGTTCGCGGTCGGGCTGTCGCTGCAGGGCACCGTCGGCCGGGCCCGCGATCCGCAGCTGCAGCAACGACTCTCCGACGCCGTGGATGATCTGCAAGCCGTGATCGGCGAGATTCGCAGCACCATCTTCGACCTGCACGGCGCAGCCTCGGGCATCACCCGGCTGCGGCAGCGGATCGACGACGTGATCGCCCAATTCGGCGGCTCGGGGCTGCGCACCACCGTGCAGTTCGTGGGACCGCTGTCGGTGGTCGACGCGGGCCTGGCCGATCACGCCGAGGCGGTGGTCCGCGAGGCAGTCAGCAACGCCGTGCGGCACGCCCACGCCAGCGCCGTGACGGTGCAGATCAAGGTGGAAGACGACCTGTGCATCGAGGTCACCGACAACGGGTGCGGCATCCCCGCCCAGGTGACCGGCAGCGGTTTGACGAATCTGCGGCGACGCGCCGAACAAGCCGGTGGCGCGTTCGTGACCGAAACTGCGCCCGGCGGCGGGACGGTGCTGCGTTGGTCGGCGCCGCTAGGGCCCGACTGAGCACTGTTGCGGGCCGTCCACTCCGCCGACAACGCCGAGAGACTTACCCTCGCGTTCCCAGTGGACGACGTCGTGCAGCGCCCGCCGCGGGGTGGCCGGCAGCGGGTCCGCGTTGATCGGCGCCCAGCCCACCCGAAGCAGCATCTGCGGATAGCCGCTGGCGCCGAACACATCCGACCGGACCGCGTCGCGTGTTTGGGTGATCTCCAGCGGTTCGGTGATCGGGCAGCTGGCCAATCCCAGCGCCGTCGCGGTGAGCAGCACGACACTGGCGGCTTCACCCGCACGGAGCCAGGCGAGCCGGTCGTCGGTCACGGTGCCCAGCGCCAGCATCACCGCGTGGTCGTCGGCGGGTGACGTTTCGGGCGGCTGGGCCAGGGTGGGGCCGGCGAACAGCCGGCTCGGGATGGTCGCCGTGCAGTCGCACGCCGGGGTGTTGCGGGCGGGGACGCCAGCCAGTGAGCCGTATCGACCGCTCCACATGGTGGCTTCGTTGACGTAGTCGTAATTGGTCGCGTGCTCCCAAATAGCTTGCGTCACAATCGCGTGCAGCGTCGCCAAGTCATCGATCTGGCGCAGCATCACCCCACAGCGGGCCGCGCGCGCCGCCATCAACGCGGTGTCTGCGGTCGGCACCGGCCAGGGACCGTAGCGCCGCCGGTCGGTGCGCCGTCGCGGTATCGCGGCGGCCAGCATCACATCGACCTGGTCAACGTCACCGGTGGACACCTCGATGGACGCCAGGTGATCGGCGTCGGTCGGGTCGGGGAAGTGGTGGACTTTGGCCCGCCAACCCAGTGCCGCCAACGCCACCACCGCGTGGTGCAACGTCGCGCCGCAGCTCAGGATCAAGTCCCGGCCTTCTGGGTCGGCGCTGTGCAACTGCCGACTCGGATCGGCGTAGAGATGCAGCCGCCGCGCACCCACCCGCCAACGCCACGGCTGGGTGTTGTACATCGACGGCGCACGGGCTGCCAGCGTGAGGGCCGTTTGGATCGTTTCGGTGTCCGGGAACTGCGTCTCCATCGGTTGCGCCTCTCCATCAGAAGCCGCTGCCCCTTCAGGGTCCTGCAGTGCGGCGGGGCGGGCCAGAGGATGAAGGCCCTAGCCGCACGGACTTTGTACCCCGCTGATCGCCGACGTCGCGGCGGGTCGTCGCTGGCCGCGGGATATGGAGCACCCGAAGTCACGTGCAGCGAGGACCAATGGCCCTGTTGCCGGTGGCGGTTTCGCCGCATGCTTAATGACAGGTAGTGATCGGAGGCCGAGATGCCTGCCACAACGGTACAAACCGAAGTCATCAAGGATGCGGTGGGCTTGGCGTGCCGCGCGCCGTCCCTGCACAACGCCCAGCCGTGGCGGTGGGTCTTGGCCGGCAGCAACCAACTGCAGCTGTTCCTGGATTCGAGCCGAGTAACGCTGTCCGACCGGTCGGGCCGAGAAGCCCTCATCGGTTGCGGCGCAGCGTTGGACCATCTTCGGGTGGCGATGGCCGCCGCCGGATGGCGCACCCTTGTCGAGCGGTTCCCCAACCCGAACGACCCGCATTATCTGGCGTCGATCCGCTTCGCCCCGATGGACTACGTGACCGAGGGGCATCGCCGTCGCGCCGACGCGATCCTGCTGCGCCGCAGCGACCGGCTACCGTTCATCGCACCGATGCACTGGGAATCCTTTGAGCCCGTGCTGCGCAACACCCTCGACGGCGACGCGGTCCACCTGGACGTGCTGCCCGATGACCTGCGCACGTGCCTGGCCGAAGCATCTCAGCTGGCCGATTCCCTGCGGCTCTACGACTCCGGGTACCACGCCGAACTGGGCTGGTGGACGGCCCCCTTCGCGCCATCGGCAGGTATCCCCTACAGTTCGCTGCTCTCGGCGGCCGAAAGCGACCGCGTGGCGGTGGCGCGGGGGTTCCCGCTTCCGCGCCACAGGGAACGCCGAACCGCCGTTCCCGAAGACAACGCGACGATCCTGCTGCTGTCCACCGACACCGACGACCGCACCGATGCGGTGCTGTGCGGCGAAGCACTCTCCGCGGTCCTGCTCGACTGCACGATGGCCGGCCTGGCCACCTGCCCGGTAACCCACATCACCGAGGTCCGCACCACCCGCGACATGATCGCCTCGTGCCTGGACCACGACGCTATGCCGCAGGTATTGATCCGGGTCGGTGTGGCGCCCGCCATGGACGAAGTCCCGCCGCCCACACCCCGGCGGCCGCTCGACGACGTGCTACGCATCCAACGCTGAAGCACGCGTTGCCGCTGGCACCAGGCCTCTCCCCCGGTATCAGCACTTCTCGTACATCGCGGACAACTCGAGTTCTAGCGGCGTTCGCTCGTGGTGGGGCTGATGCCGGTAGCATCCGCCGACCACGATCTCCAGCGCGGTGTTGCTGCGCATGGACCAGTCATTGCGGTAGTAGACCTTGGTGTCGACGACGAGCGCGGTGGGGTGGCCGAACTGCGGTAGCAGCGCGGCCACCGAGCGGGCGACCTGATCGGTGGCCGCGTCGGTGTTCGTTGACGAGTTGATGGTGATACCGATGTCGGTGTCGGCTTGGACTGCACCGCTGCGCGGGGCGGTGCGCCCATCGGCCGAGTTGTCCGGGCCGGCGGCGGCGCTGATCTTGTCCCACAGGTCCTTGTCGTGGTCGCTGGGCGGCGCGGGCGTCGAGCAATACCAGTGCCGCGCGGCGTCCGGGCCGTCCTGGCGGGCCCCGATGCACCAGGTGGCGGTCGCCAGCGCGGGTTCGCGGCGCTGCAGCGCTTCGGCTTGGGCGGCGGTGGCCTGCGGGCGCAGATCGACGGTGAAGTCCTGGTGCACGTCGTTGCTACCCGACTCCGGTTGGCGGAGGGTCGCCTGGGTGGCGATCGGGGAACGCGCGACCCGCAACCAGGTTTCGAGGCCTTCGGCGATCTTGGCGGTGGCGGGGTTCGCGGCGTCGCGGGTTTCGTAGAAGTGGAAGGTGGCCGCCGAGTCGGCCGCGGCGGGATACTGGACGGCGAAATCGATGACGTGACCGTCGAATCCTTGCCGGTGCAGCTCGTCGGCGAACACCCGGCCCACCTCGCCGGCCTGCGCGTCGGTCACCGACGGGTCAAGGGTCACCGCGAGTTTCAGCGAACTGCCCAGCCCGATACTGGATTTGTACTCCATCTGGGTGTCGCTGACCCCCGCCATGGCACGGATCTGGCGCTCCAGGGCCTCGGCCTCGTTTTGCCGGCTGGACATACAGGCGCTGCCGAGCCACCCCAGCACGACGACCACCAGCAACGCCGACCTCTTCACGACGAAAAGCCTAAGCCGCCGCGGGCCAGGCGGACACGGTTTCACCGAGCGTGCGCTGGTGGCGGAGTTTTCGGCGAAATCCCGCCACCAGCGCACGTTCGGCGCGTCCGCGCACCGTCAGCCGGTGTGCCAATAGATGGCGGCTTCGACCACCCGGAAGTGCGCCTTCTGCAACTGCGGGATGCGGTCCTCATTGAGATACGCGTAGAACATCGCGACCCGCTGGGTGGCCTGGCCGGCCAGCGTGACGAAGTCGGTGTCCCTGGCGATCTCCCGGTTGCCGACGAACCCGGCGACCACGAGGTGAATGCTCGCCGCCCGATCCAGTCTGCTGGTCAACGTCACCGGCAGCAGCGACGACCCGGCGGGATCGATCGCCCCGAAGCTCACTCGAAGGTAGTCGCGCAGAATCTCATCGGTGTTGCTGGTAGAGGCCATCCAGCCGGATTCGGTGTCGGCGCTGTCGGCGGGATCGGCGCCGGGGAGATAGACCGCCACCATCACGCCGGCGATCACGATTGCCAGCGCCGACGTGCTCACCCCGGCGACGGCCAGCCCGCGGCGCGGCGCACCGCGCACCCGCGCGGCGACACCGGCCGCAATGCCGGCACCGGCGAACGCGACGGCGATCAGCCCGACACCGAACGGCACAAACGCCGCCGCCAGCGCCAGCAGGCCGGCGGCACACGCCACGATCGGCCAGCGGGCGCCCACGGCCGGCGCGACGGCGGGACTGACGGGATGCAGCATCATCTGCGTGGCTCACTCACTAGTAGTCGAAGGGACCGCAGGCGACGGAGATGACACGGAAGGCCGCGGACTGGTAGGACTGAGCCGCGCGGTCGTCATAGCCGACCATGAATTCGGCGGTGGCCTCCGCGGTGGCGTGAGCGTCCAGCACTACCCCGTCATAGGGAGAGGATTCCTGGTTGACCCGGGCGGAATTGAGCTGTGCGCGGGGCCCATCGAACGCGCCGACCTCGATCTTGCATTGGCGCACCACGTCAAGTTTGTTGGTCAACGTCACGCCCACCTCGGGCCACAGCGAGTTGGACGTGAAACTTCCGAACTCCACCGTCAATTCGTCGGCGAGCACCTTCTCGACATTGGTGCTCACGGCCGCCGGCGGGGCGTGCGCGGGGTTGCCGGGCCCCGGCAACTCGGCGATGGTCATCAACAACGTCACCGCGACCGCGAGGGACGAAATCACGGTGCCGGTGACGGCGAAGACCCGACCGCCGCGCAGCAGCGCCAGAGCACCGGCGGCGATCCCGGCCCCGCCGATCACGGCCCCGACCGGGCCAACGGGCAGTAATGCCAGTGCCGCTGCGCCCAGCCCGCAGAGCAGCGACAGGGCTGTCCATCCTCGGCGCCAGGACTTCGGCCGCCGCAGAGGGGGCTCGGCGAGCTCATCGTCGCAGTACGGGTAGTCGTGGATCACCGGACCCACCCGGTGACCTTGTGGACGGCGATGACCCGAAACGTTGCTGCTTGTATCCGATCCGCGGGACTGAACGTGAATATGTCCTGGTCCTCGCTGGATCGCGCGGCCAGCGTCACGCGGGCGGTGTCGCAGTCGATCTGATGACCGTCGGCGCCGAAAGCTGCAATGGCGACGGCGAATTCGCTCGTTTTGGCGGTTCTGTTGGTGAGCGTCACCGGCACGCGTCCACGCTTGCTGTCGGCGTCGCCTGGCGCGAAGTGTCCGATGACCACGTCGAGTTCGTTGCGCAATACCTCGGCGGTGTCCCGGTCTGCACCGCCCCCGGCGGTGGCGGGGTTCGGGTGGACGAACACCAGCGCAACGCCGGCCGCGATCGCCAGCACCGACACCACGATTCCCGACATCGCCGCCCAGCGCGCGGCCCTCCGTCGGGCCGCGATGACCCCGACCACACCGGCACCGATCCCCACGACACCGGCCGCAATCCCGGCCAGCACCCCCGGATAGGGCACCGCCGCAGGCATCAGGCCGCACACCCCGACCACCGGGGCCACCACCGGCCAGATCGGGCCCGGTGGCCGCCCCCCTGCACCAGCGGTCATGGCTTCTCCACGGCGGCGCTGGACGCGGCGAGGACCGTGAACGTTGCGGTCGTCAGCCGCTCGGCCGTCTTTTCCGAAGCCGTCATCCGATCGGCCGCATTGACTTGGCGCGTGGCATCCGCATCCAGGGTCGCGTCCACGGTGAAGGAAGTGATCTGGACGCCCTTGTTTTCAAAAGCCGCGATGGTGACGTAGAACGCTCGCGGCACGGCGAGTTTGTTGGTCAATGTCACCATGAGCTTTCCTCCCGGCACCGATGTGGTGGCCGCGACGATGGTGCTCTTGGGGCTGGGCTGGTAGCTGAAAGTCCCGATCTGCACACCGAGTTCGTGACGCAGCACGGTCTGGGTGCTGGTGGTGTCGGTTGTCGACCGCCCGGCCCGCTCGCCCAGATCGGCGTAGACGAACGTCATGACGCCAGCACTCAGGACCGCCAGTACCGACACCGTAATCCCCGACACCGCCAAGGCCGGGCGGCGATGCCCGCGAAGCAACACGCCCACCATTCCGGCGGCTACGCCGAATCCTCCTGCCGCGGCACCGATAAGCCCCACATAGTGCGGAACGCCCGCCAATAGCAGACCGACGCTGCCCACCGCCAGCGACACCGCCGGCCACATTGGCGGCGCGGTGACGGTGACCGCGGCGGTGGGCCAGGTCATGTCACCGGCTTACTGGAGGCGTCGATCAGCCGAAACGTTGCAGCTTTCAACCGGTCGGCCGTTTTCTCATCCGGCAGATAGGTGAACATCTCGACGGATTCGGTGGCGTGAGCGGCCAGCGTTGCGCTGGAGGAGGTGCTCATCACCTGGTGACGGTCACGGTCGAACGCGGCGACGGCAATGCGAAACGATCGGGTCGTGTTGAGCTTGTTGCGCAGGGTCACCGCCAATCCACCGCTGAGGCTGTACGAGTCGCTGCCGGTGTAGTCGAAGCCGCCCACGGTTACCGCAAGCTCCCTGCCCAGCACCGTTGCGGTGTCCAACGTCGGTCGCCGCGGTTGGTCCCGCACGGAGATCACCTGACCGGTCACCGCCATCACACCCAGCACCACGGCCAGCGCGGCGGCCACCGCCCCCGCAACGGCGGGGGCCGACACGATCCGCCCGTTGCGACGCGCCTGCGCCAGCCCCGCGGTCGCGGCCGCCACACCCAGGCCACCGACCGCCGCCGCCTCCCCCGCGACCACGAACGACACCGCCCCATAGAACGGGACGATCGCCAGGGCCAGCGCCGCCGCGCCCAGTGCGGCGCCGACCACCGTCCACACCGACGGCGGTTGCCGCACCGGGGGCGCCGCAGGCCAAGACACCACCGCATACACCCCCTTCCCGGTCAGGTCAGAATACCGGGCCGAATACCGCGCGGCTGCGCCTGAATTTGGTGCGATGATCGTCGGAACATCGCGCACCGGAGTCGTACTCGGCGCGGAAAGTTAGGGGGGCGCCGATGCGCAAGGTGGCGGTGGTGTTGGTGGCGGCGGCGCTGCTGTGGCCCATCTCGGGATGTTTCTTGTTTGATCATCGGCGAGAGGCCGAGCAGATCCGCCGGCAGATCCGCGCGCTGCCCGGGGTGACGGACACCAACCTGACCTACGCCAACAACATCACCGGTGAACATTTTGCGCTGACCGTGACGCTGGACCGCGCGATCACCGTGCCGCAGGCCGTCGACGTCGGCCGCACCTTCACCGAGCAGCGGCGCCGGCAGGGCCTGGGCGATTACAACGGCGACCTCATGCTGTACTACCCGGCACGGGGGACGCTGCCACGCAACGTGAACACCGACGACCGCTCCGTTGCCCTCTTCGATTTCGGCCCGTCCGACGGCAAACCCGATCCCGACGCCGACGCGGTCGCCGACGGCGTGGCGATCTGGCTGCGCACCGCGCACTCCCCGGTGGCCGAGCTGGTTGGTCTCGATCAGCCGGCCGAGCGGGATGACGCCGCGAGCCGCGACATCGACGTCACGCTCACCCCCGATGCGACCGCCGCGACCGCGGCCGCGCTGCAGCGCAGCGACCCCGCGCTGGCCGACGCCTCCTGGGAGATCAAGCTGGTGTTCAACGAGTACGGCGACACCCGCAACTACGTTTCGACACCCACTCCGCCCAGCGACGCCGACCGGGCACTGTGGTCCGACATCAGCGGGGTGATCGGCAAGTACTACCGCGCCAAGGGCTCGACGGCCCCGCCGCGCCCCGGCGCCCAGGCCGAGACCCAGCTCGAAATCGATATCGGTCAGGGCCGCGGCAACGACGTGGAAACCCAGCGCATCGTGCCGGCGGTGGCCGCGCTGCTGCCCCGGTTCGGCCACCCCGCCGCCCTGCTGGTCTGGGGATACGACGGTCCGATCGAAATCGTGGTCGGCGGCTGCTACCGGCATCAGCCCGACCACACGCGGCTGCCACTGGAGATCGAACTCTCCCGGCAGTACGAGACCTGCTAACGGCACCGAACGTGCACTGAGACCGAAAAATCGGCGAAAATCTCGGTCTCAGTACACGTTCGGCGCCTAGTTGGCCGAGTCCGCCTAGTCGGCCGAGTCGTCGTCGTCCTCGGCCGAATCGCCGCCGCCCCGAATCGCATTGAGTGTCGCGGCCAGCTCGTCGGGTTTGACCAACACCTCGCGGGCCTTGGAGCCCTCCGAGGGCCCGACGATGCCGCGGGTCTCCATCAAATCCATCAACCGGCCGGCCTTGGCGAAACCGACCCGCAGCTTGCGCTGCAGCATCGAGGTGGACCCGAACTGGGACGACACCACCAGCTCCACGGCCTGCAGGAACACGTCCATGTCGTCGCCGATGTCGGGGTCGACGTCCTTGCGCTCGCCGCTGGGCTTGGCGTTGGTCACGCCCTCGGTGTATTCGGGCTCGGCCTGCTCCTTGCAGGCGGTGACGACGGCCTGGATCTCCTCGTCGCTGACGTACGCGCCCTGCAACCGGGTCGGCTTGCCGGCGCCCATCGGCAAAAACAGGCCGTCACCCATCCCGATCAGCTTCTCGGCGCCGGCCTGATCCAGGATCACCCGGGAATCGGTCAGCGACGACGTCGCGAACGCCAACCTCGAGGGCACGTTGGTTTTGATCAGCCCGGTGACCACGTCCACCGACGGCCGCTGGGTGGCCAGCACCAGGTGAATGCCGGCGGCGCGGGCCTTCTGGGTGATCCGCACGATGGCGTCCTCGACGTCGCGCGGCGCGGTCATCATCAAATCGGCCAGCTCGTCGACGATCGCCAGCACATAGGGATACGGCCGGTACTCACGCTGGCTACCCAATGGGGCGGTGATCTCCCCCGAGCGCACCTTGGCGTTGAAATCGTCGATGTGCCGCACCCGGGAGGCCTGCATGTCCTGGTAGCGCTGCTCCATCTCCTCGACCAGCCATGCCAGCGCCGCGGCCGCCTTCTTCGGCTGGGTGATGATCGGCGTGATCAGGTGCGGAATGCCTTCATACGGCGTGAGTTCCACCATCTTGGGGTCGATCAGGATCATCCTGACCTCCTCCGGGGTGGCCCGCGCCAGCAGCGAGACCAGCATTGAGTTGACGAAGCTGGACTTCCCCGAGCCGGTGGAGCCGGCCACCAGCAGGTGCGGCATCTTGGCCAGGTTGGCGCTGATGAAGTCGCCCTCAATGTCCTTGCCCAGCCCGATCACCAGCGGGTGGTGGTCACGGCGCGTGGTCGGCGCGGTCAGCACGTCAGCCAGCCGCACCATCTCCCGGTCGGTGTTGGGCACCTCGATGCCCACCGCCGACTTGCCCGGGATCGGGGCGAGCATGCGGACGCTTTCGGTGGCGACCGCGTAGGCGATGTTCTTCTGCAGCTGGGTGATCTTTTCGACCTTGACGCCCGGCCCCAGCTCCACCTCGTAGCGGGTGACGGTGGGGCCGCGGGTGCATCCGGTGACCGCGGCGTCGACCTTGAACTGGGTCAACACCGACGTGATCGCGTCGGCCATCTGCTCGTTGGCCGCGGTGCGCCGCTTGGGCGGGTCCCCAGCGGTCAGCAGGGACAGCGGCGGCAGCGTGTAGGGGCCCTCGACCACCCGGTCCAGCACCAGAGTGTCCTGCTTGGGCTTCTCGGTTTTGCGGCGCTTGCGGGCGACCGCCGGTTCCGGCACGGTCGGCGCGTCGGCCTCATCCAGCGGGTAGTTGTCCAACGGCGAGCCGCCCGGCCAGGGCTGCGCCTCATCACCGGACGAGGCGTCGTCGTAGTAGCCGTCGGAGAAGTCCTCGGTCGGCGGCTCGTCGGTGTCGGGGGCGTCCTCGACGTGGTCCTCGTCGTCGTAGTCATAGTCGTCGTAGCCGTGGACGCTGAACATGGCGCGCAACGCCTCGGGCACCTCTCGGACCGTCGTCCCGGTCAGCAGCAGCACCCCGAACAGCGCCGCCATCACCAGCAGCGGCGCCGCGATCCAGGCGGTGAGCCCCTCCGACAGCGGCCCGCCGATCGCGAAGCCGAGGAAGCCCGCGCCGAGTTGTCGCCCCTGCGGCGTGCTCGGCGACCCGGCCCACAGGTGCCACAGCCCCAGCATCGGCAGGGCGATCATGGCCGCCCCCAGCACCAGCCGGGGCCGGGCGTCCGGATCGGGCTCGGTGCGCATCAGGATCACCGCGATGACGACGGCCGCCAGCGGCAGCAGCACCACCGCGGCGCCGACGACCGTCCGCAGCCCGACGTCGATCCACGCCCCGACCGGGCGGGCGGCGTCGAACCAGGAGCTCGCGGCGATGACGACGGCCACCCCCAGCAGCGCCAGCGCGATGCCGTCGCGGCGGTGACCGGGCTCGATGTCGCGGGCGCGGCCCACCGACCGCGCGGTGCTGCCGGCGCCCTTGGCGACCATCAGCCAGGTCGCGCGGGCCGCCCGGCCGCAGGCCAATCCGGCGGCCGCCATCCGCGAGCCGTTGCGCCGGGCGGGCGGGCGACGCCGCGGCGCGGGTTTGCGCGCCGGCCGCGATCCCCGCGAAGTGGCCTTTGACCTGCTCGTTCGGGTTCCGGAGCGGGCGACGGTCTTGCTAGGCATAGGGGCAAGCCTAGTCGCAATAGCCCCGTGTGCACCATCCGCCACACTGGTCACGGCGGAATGCGGTGCGGGCCGCGCGGCGGCGATGAGTAGTGTGGCTAACGTCACGCCG
Organism: Mycobacterium talmoniae; assembly: GCF_001854525.1. Taxonomy (NCBI): domain Bacteria; kingdom Bacillati; phylum Actinomycetota; class Actinomycetes; order Mycobacteriales; family Mycobacteriaceae; genus Mycobacterium; species Mycobacterium talmoniae. The sequence goes on along the minus strand of NZ_MLQM01000009.1, from coordinate 36,951 downwards.
CTACGCACAAGGAGTCCACCGCATGCCCGTCGTCGTCGTTGCCAGCCTGACCGCCAAACCCGAGTCGGTCGAGACCGTCCGCGACATCCTGACCCGCGCGGTCAAAGACGTGCACGATGAGCCGGGCTGCCAGCTGTACTCGCTGCACGAGACCGACGGCACCTTCGTGTTCGTCGAGCAGTGGGCCGACGCCGACGCCCTCAAGGCGCACAGCACCGCGCCCGCGGTGACCACGATGTTCACCGACGCGGCCGACCACCTGGCCGGCGCCCCGGACATCAAGATGCTCACCCCGGTCGTCGCGGGCGACCCGGCCAAGGGTCAGTTGCGGCCCTGATGCCATCGGACGGCCCGTTGCAGGGCAAGGTCGCGCTGATCACCGGTGCCGCACGCGGCCAGGGCCGGGCCCACGCGGTGCGGTTGGCCTCCGACGGCGCCGACATCATCGCCGTCGACCTGTGCGAGCCGATCGCCAGCGTCCCCTACCCGCTGGCCACCGCCGAGGATCTGGCCGCCACCGTCAAGCTGGTCGAGGACACCGGCGCCCGGATCGTGGCGGCCCGCGGCGACGTCCGCGACGCCTCCTCGCTGGGTGACGCGCTGCAGACCGGCCTGGACCGGTTCGGTCGGCTCGACATCGTGGTGGCCAATGCGGGGATCGCGCCGATGCAGTCCGCCGACGGCTGGCGCGACGTCATCGACGTCAACCTCACCGGCGTCTACCACACCATCGAGGCCGCGATCCCGACGATGATCGGCCAGGGCGACGGCGGTTCGATCGTGCTGATCAGTTCGGCCGCCGGCCTGGCCGGTATCGGCAGTCACGACGCCGGTGCCATCGGGTACACGGCCGCCAAACACGGCCTGGTCGGACTGATGCGGGTGTACGCCAACCTTCTTGCCCCGCACAGTATTCGGGTGAACTCGGTGCACCCGGCCGGGGTGGACACGCCGATGATCAACAACGAGTACATCCGGGGATGGCTGGCGGAGCTGGCCGAGCAGACCGGGGCGCCGCCGGATATGGGCAACGCGCTGCCGGTCCAGGTGTTGCAGGCCGAGGACATCGCCAACGCCGTGGCTTGGCTGGTGTCCGAGCAAGCCCGCTACGTCACCGGTATCACCTTGCCGGTCGACGCCGGGTTCGTGAACAAGAGGTAAGCCGATGGTGCGAAACCCCGCGGCGCAGACCGCGTTCGGGCCGATGCTGCTGGCCGCGGTCGAGCAGCATGAGCCGCCCGAGCGGCGGCTGGTGGACGACGATCTGGCGGAGCCGTTTTTGCCGGCCCGGATGCGCTGGCTGGCCGGCGCGACGCGGTGGTCGCTGCCGCGTCGGCTGCTGATCGCCGCCTCGCAACGCACCGGGCCGGGGCTGTGGGCCAACCTGGCCTGCCGCAAACGCTTCATCGGCGACAAGCTCGACGAGGCGCTCGAGGCGGGGATCGACGCGGTGGTCATCCTCGGTGCCGGCTTGGACACCCGGGCCTACCAGGTGACCCGGCGGGCCCGGATCCCGGTCTTCGAGGTCGACCTTCCGGTCAACATCGCCCGCAAGGCGGCGACCGTGCGCCGGGTGCTGGGCTCCATGCCGTTGTCGGTGCGGTTGGTGGCGTTGGACTTCGAACGCGACGACTTGCTGACCGCGCTGGCCGAACACGGGTACCGCACCGACTTTCGCGCGTTCTTCATCTGCGAGGGCGTCACCCAGTACCTGTCCGAGGACGCGGTGCGCCGGACCCTGGCCGGGCTGCGGGCCGCGGCGTCGGGCAGCCGGCTGGTGTTCACCTACGTGCGGCGCGACTTCATCGACGGCGCCAACCTCTACGATTCGCCGACGTTGTACCGCAGCGTGCGCCAGCGCCGGCAGCTGTGGCATTTCGGTCTGCAGCCCGAGGAGGTCCAAGAGTTTCTGGCCCCCTACGGATGGCGGTTGGCCGAGCAGGCCGGGGCCGAGCAGTTGCTGCAGCGCTACATCGAACCCACCGGGCGCGACCTGACCGCATCCGACCTGGAATGGTCGGTGTACGCCGAAAAGGAGTGAGCCGCCGCTTAGACCTCGATCACCGACGGCACGATCATCGGCTGGCGGCGGTAGGTCTCCCCCACCCACTTGCCGACCGTGCGCCGCACCGCCTGAGCGATCCGCACCGGGTCGGTGACGTTGTCGGCGGCCAGCGCCTCCAGTTCGGCCTCGACCTTGCGCGCCGCGGGTTCCAGCGCCTTGGGGTCCTCGGAGAAGCCGCGCGAATGCAGGTGCGGTGGCGCGGCCGGCTTGCCGGTGCCCCGATGCACCACCACCGTCACCGCGACGAAACCGGCCGACAGAATCAACCGCTCACCCAGCGTGGCGTCCCCGACGTCGCCGGTGATCAACCCGTCGACGAACATCTTGCCGACCGGTACCGCACCGGCGATACTGGCCACCCCGCCGACCAGGTCGACGCTGACCCCGTTCTCGGCCAACAGAATTGATTCCTGCGGCACCCCAGTGCGGGCCGCCAGCGCGGCGTTGGCGCGCAGCATCCGCCAGGTGCCGTGCACCGGCATCACCTGGCGCGGCCGCACCCCGTTGTAGAGGAACAGCAGTTCCCCGGCGTAGCCGTGCCCGGAAACATGCACCCGGGCTTGGGCGTTGGTGACCACCCGGGCGCCGATCTTGGACAGCGCGTCGATCACTCCGTAGACGGCTTCCTCGTTGCCCGGGATCAGCGACGACGACAAGATGATCAGGTCGCCGGCGGTCAACGTGATGCTGCGGTGCTCACCGCGCGACATCCGGGACAACGCCGACAGCGGTTCGCCCTGGGTGCCGGTGGTGATCAGCACCACCTGTTCGGGGCGCATCATCTCGGCGGCGCCGATGTCGATCAGGTCCGAATCGGCCACCCGCAAAAAGCCCAGTTCGCGGGCGATGCCCATATTGCGCACCATCGACCGGCCGACGAACGACACCCGCCGACCCAACGCCACCGCGGAGTCGATGATCTGCTGTACCCGGTCCACGTTGGAGGCAAAGCAGGCCACGATGACGCGGCCCCCGGCGCCGCGGATCAGCCGGTGCAGCGTCGGGCCGACCTCGCTTTCGCTGGGCCCGACCCCGGGGATCTCGGCGTTGGTGGAGTCGCACAAGAACAAATCCACCCCGGCGTCGCCGAGCCGCGACATGCCGGGCAGGTCGGTGGGCCGGCCGTCCAGCGGCAACTGGTCGAGCTTGATGTCCCCGGTGTGCAAGACGGTGCCCGCACCGGTGTGCACGGCGATGGCCAGCGCGTCGGGCACCGAGTGGTTGACCGCGAAGTACTCGCATTCGAACACGCCGTGGGTGCTGCGCTGGCCCTCGGCGACCTGATGAAACACCGGTTTGATGCGGTGTTCCCGGCATTTGGCGGCCACCAGCGCCAGGGTGAACTTCGACCCGACCACCGGAATGTCGGGCCGCAGCTTGAGCAGAAACGGGATCGCCCCGATGTGGTCCTCGTGGGCGTGGGTCAACACCAGCGCCTCGACGTCGTCGAGCCGGTTTTCGATGTGCCGCAGGTCCGGCAGGATCAGGTCGACCCCCGGCTCGTCGTGGGTGGGAAACAGCACCCCGCAGTCGATGATCAGCAGCCGACCCAGGTGCTCGAAAACCGTCATGTTACGGCCGATTTCGTTGATGCCGCCCAGCGCGGTGACCCGCAGACCGCCGGAGGTCAGCGGACCCGGCGGCGTGAGATCCTCATTCACCGAAAATCACCCAAGCACGTTGGCCGCACGCATGTCGGCGGCCAATTCGTCGACCTGCTGGGGGGTGGCGGCCACCTGCGGCAGCCGCGGGTCCCCGATGTCCATGCCCTGCAGCCGCAGCCCGGCCTTGACCATGGTCACCCCGCCGGTGCGGCCCATCGCGTTGCACAGCGGCGCGATCGAGAGGTTGATCTTGCGGGCGGTGGCCACGTCCCCGGACTGGAACGCCGACAGCATTTCCCGCAGCTGACTGGCCGCGAAGTGGGAGATCACGCTGATGAACCCGGTGGCGCCCATCGCCAGCCAGGGCAGGTTCAGCGCGTCGTCGCCGGAGTAGTAGGCCAGCCCCGTTTCGGCCATGATCTGGGCGCCGGCGTGCAGATCGCCCTTGGCGTCCTTGATCCCGACGATGTTGGGGTGCTCGGCCAGCTCGAAGATGGTGTCCGGGGCGATCGGCACCACCGAGCGGGCCGGAATGTCGTAGAGCAGCACCGGCACCGTGCTGGCGTCGGCCACGGCGGTGAAATGCGCCCGCAACCCGGCCTGGGAGGGCCGCGAGTAGTACGGGGTGACCACCAGCAACCCGTCCGCGCCGACGCCCGCGCAGGCCTCGGCCAACCGGACGCTGTGCTCGGTGTCGTTGCTGCCGGCCCCGGCGATGATGCGGGCCCGGTCGCCGACCGATTCCACCACCGCCCGCAGCAGGGTGAGCTTCTCGTAGTCGGCCGTGGTGGGCGATTCGCCGGTGGTGCCGGACAGCACCAGACCGTCGCACCCGGCGTCGACCAGGTGGTTGGCCAGCCGCACCGCGGCCTCGGTGTCTACCGAGCCGTCGGAACCGAACGGCGTCGCCATGGCAGTCACCACGGTGCCCAGGCTGGTGGAGGCGTCGAAACCGCTGGTACTCACGGTCCTAAGGGTACCTGGCGGGTTGCCCACCCCTGCCGCGAGCGTGCGTGTCCCCGGTCGACACGCCGCACAAATTCCCGGATCGGCGCACGTTCGCGCCCCAAGACCCGCCGCTCAGGCTTCGGTGGCCAGCGGACTGGTCGCCACCTCGGTGCCGTCGGCCAGGGTGGTGATCTGGAAATCGCCGAACACCGCGGGCGCGACGTCCACCAGCTGGCGCAGACACGCGATGGCCAACCGGCGGATCTCGACGTCGGCGTGCTCGCTGGCCCGCATCGCGACGAAATGCCGCCAGGCCCGGTAGTTGCCGGTCACCACGATGCGGGTCTCGGTGGCGTTGGGCAGCACCGCACGGGCGGCCTGACGTGCCTGTTTGCGCCGCAGCACCGCATTGGGCTGATCAGCGAACTTGGCTTCCAGCTTGCTCAGCAGGTCGGTGTACACCGACCGGCTGGCGTCGGCGGCCGCGGCCAGGATCTGCTGCAGTTCGGGATCGTCGTCCAGGCCGGGCGGCACGACGATCTGGGCGTCGGGCTCGGGCACGTAGCGCTGCGACAGCTGGGAGTAGGAGAAGTGCCGGTGCCGGATCAGCTCATGGGTGCACGACCGGGAGATCCCGGTGATGTAGAACGTCACGCTGGCGTGCTCCAGCACCGAAAAATGCCCGACGTCGATGATGTGCTGGACGTAGCCGGCGTTGGTGGCGGTCCGCGGGTTGGGCTTCGACCAGCTCTGATAGCAGGCCCGGCCGGCGAACTCGACCAGCGCCGCACCGCCGTCGGCGTCGGTGCTCCACGGCACGTCCGGCGGCGGAACGAACTCGGTCTTGGCGATCAGTTGCACGCGCAGCGGCGCCGTTTCGGCCACGACGCCCCACCTTAGCCGCACCCCTTGCCGTCATCCGCTGTTAGTCACTAACATGTTATTAACTAACATGAGGGAGGTGCGCCATGGCGACCGAAGTCTTGGTGGTGGGGGCCGGACCGACCGGGCTGGCGCTGGCATGCGGGCTGACGGCGGCCGGCGTGCAGGTCCGGGTCGTCGACGCCGCGGCCGGGCCGGCGACGACGTCGCGGGCGATGGCGTTGCAGCCGCGCGGGGTGGAGGTGCTGGACCGGCTGGGCGCCCTGGGTGAGCTGCCCGACCGCGCCCTGCCGATCGACCGGCTGGTGATGTTCGTCGACGGCCGGGAATTGGCCAGCCTGCGGATCGGTCAGGCACTGCGGCCGGGCGACCCCGGCGCGCTGCTGGTCTCGCAGGCCGAGATCGAGGGCGCGTTGCGGGATCGGCTGGCGGCGCTGGGCGGGACGGTCGAGTGGGGCCAGCGGGTCACCGCGGTCCAGCCCGACGCCGACGGCGTCACGGTCGGGCTCGACGGCGCAACCGAGGTTCGCGCGGCCTGGGTGGTCGGCGCCGACGGCGCGCACAGCGCGGTCCGCAAGGCGGCCGGGATCGGCTTCGCCGGGATGCCGTTGATCGAGCGGTTTCTGCTGGCCGACGTGCACGCCGACCTGAACCGGCCCCGCAACGCCACCGCGGCGTGGCTGCGCGGTGCCGGGATGCTGGTGGCGATGCCGTTGCCCGGTGCGGATCTGTGGCGGCTGATGGCCCCGGCGCCGCCGGACGGTCCCGATGATCCGGGGCCCGACGATGTGGTCGCCCACCTGGCTGCCGTGCTGGCCGCGGAGGCCGGCGGCACGGTGCACTCGGCCGAGTGGACGTCGGTGTTTCGCATCCAACGCCGGCTGGCGTCGGCCTACCGGCGCGGCCGGGTGCTGCTGGCCGGCGACGCCGCGCACATCCACAGCCCGTTCGGCGGTCAGGGCATGAACACCGGTATCGGCGACGCCGAGAACCTGGCGTGGAAGCTGGCGCTGGTGGTTTCCGGGCGCGCCGAGGCGACCCTGCTCGACAGCTACGGCGCCGAACGGCGGCCGATCGCCAAGGATGTGCTGGCGACCACCAGCAGCGTGACCCTGGGGGCGCTCGGACATGGTCGGGCCGCCCGGTTATTGCGCGATCGGGTGGCGGTGCCGTTGTTGAATCAAGGCTGGCTGCAGCGGCTCATCATCGGCAAGGCGTCCCAGCTGCAGGTCTCCTACCGGCGCGGCCCGCTGGGGGCGCGACGCTGGCCGCCGGGCGGCCCGCGGCCCGGCGATCGGGTGCGCAACCGCGGGTGCGTGCGCGCCGACGGCACCGCGATCCGGTTGCACGACGCGCTCGGGCCGAGCTGGGCGCTGCTGGGGCCGGACCCGTTGGCCGAGATCGCGCGGGCGCGGCTCGGCGAGGTGATCGGGTTGCGCGGCGGCGGGGAGGCGCTGCTGGTGCGTCCCGACGGTCACCTGGCGTGGCGCGGCACCGATCCGGACGCGCTGCGCGGCTGGCTGGACCGTGCGCTGGGCCCGCGCACCGGGGTGCTCACCGGATGAGCGACTGGCGGGCCCAGAAGAAGGCGGCGACGCGGCGGTCGATCCAGGAGCACGCGCTGCGGCTGTTCGCCGCCCAAGGTTACGAGGCCACCACGGTCGAGGAGATCGCCGCGGCGGCCGGGGTGTCGCACATGACGTTCTTCCGGTACTTCCCGCAGAAGGAGACGGTCGTCGAATACGACGACTACGACCCGCTGCTGGAGCAGTTGGTGGCCGCGCGGCCGGCCGACGAGCCACCGCGGGTCGCGCTGCACGCCGCGCTGCGCGCCGCCTTCGAAACCATCCTGGCCACCGACCGCGACACCTTGCTGACCCGGATGCGGCTGGTCATGACCACGCCGGCGCTGCGGTCGCGGCTGTGGGTGGCCGTGGCCAGTACCCGCGACTTGTTTGCCCGCGCCCTGGCGCGTCGGGCCGGGATGGCCGAACCCGATCTGGCCCTCACCGTGCACGCCGGCGCGGCGCTGGCCACCAACGCCGCCGCCCTGGAACGGTGGGCGCGCAGCGAGGACGCCGATCTGCTGGCGTTGGTCGATGAGGCGTTCGCCGCACTGGGGTAACCCGCTCGCGCGCCGAGATCGACACCAGCGTGCCTGACACTCGAACTTTCCCGCGCCACCGTCGATCTCGCGGCTATGCGACCGCGCCGTCGCCGCGTGTCAGCTGGTAGAAGACGTCGGGGTCGCGGGAATCGAGGGCCAGCTCCCCGGAGCGGCGATACCCGCGATGCTCCAGGAAGCGCCGCGCGCACTCGTTGCTGAGCTTGGTAGAGGTCAGCAGTCGCCGCCCGGGGCAGGCCTGCTCCACCGCGTCGAACAGCTGCGCGGCCACGCCGCGGCGCCGGTAGGCGGCCGCCACCACGACCAGCGAGACGAACGGCACCGTCACCAGGCCCCGGTTCCAGACCAGGAATCCGGCGATCGTCGGGCCGTCGACGGCCAGGAGCACGCGGCTGTTGCCGAATTCGCCGCGCAGGTAGGCGCCGTGATCCCCCATGTCGCTGGCGGCGACGGCGAGAACCGCGTCGAGGTCGGCGTCGACGGCCTCCCGGATCGTCACCGTCCGCGGATCCGGGTGCGACACGGGCTCGGCGCGGATCGGGCTGATCGTGCCCGCCCGCACCCGGCGGGGCCCGCCGGTGAGAAAGTCGCCGCGGCGCACCGAGCCGATCCACCCGTCGTGGCGTTTGCCGCGCTGCGCGATCAGGCCGCGCACGGTGCCCTCCACCTTGAGCCCACAGCGGGCCACCGCGCCCCGGGCGGGCCAATTGCCAACGGTGGCACGCCAATGCACCACCTTCAGGTTCAGTTCATTGAACGCCCACGCCAGCGTCAGCCGCAGCGCCCGGGTCATGACGCCGGTGCCGCGCGCCCACGGTCCGAGCCCGAAGCTCAGCTCGGCGCCGTCGACACCGTCGAGGCGCAGGTCGACGCAGCCGGCATAGCGGCCCTGGTGCACCACGGCCCAGGCGGCGCGGGTCCCCGCCCGCCAGCCCTCGGCGACCGCCGACAAGAACTCCGCCGCGTCGGATTCGTTGTAGGGCACCGGAATCGACGTCCAGCGCTGAAACTCCGGGTCCTGGCACTGCGCCATGACGCCGCCCAAATCCATTGGGCGGTAGCGTCGCAACAGCAGGTCCGGTCCGTCGGTCAGTTCGGGTTCGGGTGGCAGCTGCACATAACGATCCTCACACGCCCCAGTAGGGGGTCCGCGCAGCAGTTTTTCACCTCAACCGCCCGCGGGCTCGACGTCGGCGTCGCCGGTCAGCGGGTCACCGCGGCGCAGTAACCCGAACCAGCCGTCGCATCGCTGACCGCGGTGTTCGAGTAAGCCGGGCACCGTGCCGGCCACCCGGAACCCGCACCGGGTGGCCGTGCGCCGGGAGGCCCAATTGCCCACCTGCGCCTTCCAATGCACCAGCTCCAGCTGCAATTCGTCGAAGGCCCAGGCCAACACCCGCCGCAGCGCGCGGCTCATCACCCCGCTGCCGCGCGCCCACGGGGCCAACCCGAACCCGACCTCGGCGCCGCCCACCCCGTCCATCCGCAGGTCGAGGCTGCCCGCAAATCGCCCTCGGTACACGATCGCGAACGTCGCGACCGTGCCGGCCTGCCAGGCCTGGGTCGCCCGGTCCACAAACTCCCGCGCATCGGAAGCCGTGTAGGGCACCGGGATGCTGATCCAGCGCTGTGTCTCCGGGTCGACGCACTGCTCCACCATGCCGTCCACGTCGTCGACAACCGGACACCGCAACAGCACGTCGGGCCCGGCGGCGAGCTCGGGGGGCGGCGGCAGCGCGGACGTGGGCATCAGCATCACCTACCGCAGCGCCGCGCGCAGCGCGTCGACCAGATCACCGCGCTCCCCGACGCTGACCCCGCCCAACCCCAGCCAGGACGCCATGCCGTGCAGCTCACCGGCTAGCGCGGCAGCCACCTGGCCCGGGGCCTGGTCGGGTTCAGCGAACGCGCCCACCACGTGCAGCGCATCCCGGTCCCGGTCGGCTTTGAGGTCCACCCGCCCGACCAACTGTCCGTCGGCCAGCAGCGGCCACACGTAGTAGCCGTACTGGCGTTTGGCCGCCGGGGTGTAGATCTCAATGCGGTAGTGAAAACCGAACAGGCGGGCCACCCGCGGCCGGAAGAAGATCAACGGATCGAACGGGCACAGCAGCGCGGTGCCCGTGTCGCCGCGGGGCACCACCTGCCCGGCCCGCAGATAGCCGCCGCCCGGCCAGCCGTCCACCTCCACCGGTTCCAGCTCGCCGTCGGCGACCAGCTTGGCCAGCGCCGGTTTGACCTGGGCGGCCGACAGCCGGAAGTAGTCGCGGATATCGGCCGCGGTGCCCACCCCCAACGCGGTCGCCGCCCGCAGCGTGAGCGCGCGCACCGCTTCGTCGTCGTCGACCTCTCGGGCCAGCACCTGCGGCGGCAGCACCCTTTCGGTCAGGTCGTAGTGCCGGGCGAACCCCACCCGGGTGGCCGTCGTCAACACCCCGGCGGCGAACAGCGCCTCGGCGACCCATTTGGTGTCGCTGCGGTTCCACCAGGCGCCCTTGCCGCGGCGCGGCCGCGCGGCCAGGTGCGCCTCGATCTGTCCGGCGGTGCTGGGCCCCAGCTCGGTCACCGCCGCGACGACGTCGTCGGCCAGCTTGGGGTTGGCCCGCACGATCTGAGAACCCCACCGGCCGTGGGTGTATTGCCGCATCCGCCACCGCAGCAGCGGCCAGTCGTCGACGGCCATCAGCGCGGCCTCATGCGCCCAGTACTCGACCAGCAGCCGCGGCTGGCGGGCGCTGTGCGCCCACGCCGCGCGGTCCAGTAGCTCCCGGTCATAGCGGCCCAGCCGGCTGAACACCGGCGCGTAGTGGGCGCGCACCGCGACCGACACCGAGTCCAGTTGCAGCACCTGGATCCGGGAGATCAGCCTGCGCAGATGCGCGCGGCTGACCGGTCCGCGAGGCTTCGGCGCGGTGAAACCCTGTGCGGCGACAGCGATCCGGCGCGCCTGCAGCGCGGTCAGCCGGGCCACGACACACGTCGGTAGCTGTGCAGCCGATAGCGCAGACCGGTGCGGCTGGTCAGCCACTCCCCGGTGCTGGCCAGCCACGACTCATCCAGCACCGGCGCTACCACGTCGCGGTCCTGGCGGGGCAGGTCGATGTCGACCTCGGTGACCTCGCAGCGGGTCGCCAGCGGCAGCGCCAGCGCGTAGATCTCGCCGCCGCCGATCACCCAGGTGTCGTCGTCGGTGAGGGCATCCGGCAGCGCGCCCACCACGGTGGCGCCGTCGGCGGTGTAGTCGCTCTGCCGGGTCACCACGACGTTGCGCCGTCCCGGCAGGGGGCGCACCCGTGCGGGCAACGATTCCCAGGTCAGCCGCCCCATCACCACGGTGTGACCCATGGTGAGCTGTTTGAAGTGGGCTTGGTCCTCGGGCAGCCGCCAGGGGATGTCCCCGCCCCGACCGATCACCCCCGACGTGGACTGCGCCCAGATCAGGCCGAGGGTGGTCATACGGCCACGGGGGCTTTGATCGCCGGATGCGGATGGTAATTCTGGATGTCGATATCGTCGTAGCGGTAGTCGAAGATCGAATCCCGTTGCGCCAGCACCAGTTGCGGATACGGCCGGGGCTCGCGGCTGAGTTGCTCGCGGACCTGCTCGACGTGGTTGTCGTAGATGTGGCAGTCGCCGCCGGTCCAGATGAACTCGCCGACCGCCAGGTCGGATTGCGCGGCCATCATGTGGGTGAGCAGCGCGTAGCTGGCGATGTTGAACGGCACGCCCAAAAACAGGTCGGCGCTGCGCTGATAGAGCTGACAGCTCAGCTTGCCGTCGGCGACGTAGAACTGAAACAGCGTATGACACGGCGCCAGCGCCATCTGGTCGAGCTCACCGACGTTCCACGCCGACACGATGATGCGGCGCGAATCGGGGTCGGTGCGCAGCAACCGCAGCGCATTGCTGATCTGGTCGACGTGCTCACCGGACGGGGTCGGCCACGACCGCCACTGCACCCCATAGATCGGTCCGAGGTCCCCGGTCTCGCTCGCCCACTCATCCCAGATCGTGACGCCGTGCTCCCGTAGCCAGCCGACGTTGGAGTCGCCGCGCAGAAACCACAACAGCTCATAGATCACCGACTTGACGTGCACCTTCTTGGTGGTGATCAACGGAAACCCGGCCGCCAGGTCATAGCGCAGCTGGTGACCGAACAGGCTGCGGGTGCCGGTGCCGGTGCGGTCGGCCTTGGGGGTGCCCCGCTCGAGCACCAGGCGCAGCAGATCCTCGTACGGCGTGGCAATCGGCACGCCGCCCAGCCTAGCGTCGATCGCAGCGAGTAGAACGGTAGCCATGCCGCACATCACCGACACCGTCACCACCGCCGAGGGCAGCTGCCCCATCCGCCTGTTCACCCCCGACGGCACCGGTCCGTGGGCCGGGGTGGTCATGTACCCCGACGCCGGCGGGGTCCGCGACACCTTCGACGATATGGCGGCCACCCTGGCCGGCTTCGGGTACGCGGTGCTGCTGCCCGACGTCTACTACCGGCACGGCGAGTGGGCGCCGTTCGATATGGGCACGGTGTTCAGCGACGCGAGTGAGCGGAACCGGCTGTTCGCGATGATCCGCGGCATCACCCCCGACATGATGGCCAGCGACGCCAGCGCCTTCTTCGCCTACCTCGACGGTCGCCCCGAGGTGCGCGGCGACCGGTACGGCACCACCGGCTACTGCATGGGCGGGCGCACCTCGGTGGTGGTGGCCGGTCGAGTCCCGGATCGGGTCGCGGCGGCCGCGTCGTTTCACGGCGGCGGGCTGGCCACCGATCAGCCGGACAGCCCGCATCTGCTGGCCGAGGACATCACCGCCACGCTCTACATCGGCGGGGCGCAGGACGACTCCTCCTTCACCCCCGAGCAGGCCGAGACCCTGGGCAAGGCGCTGACCGCCGCCGGGGTGCAGCACACCATCGAGACCTACCCGGCCGCGCACGGCTTCGCGGTTCCGGATAACGCGCCCTACGACGCCGAGGCCGCCGAGCGGCACTGGGCGGCGATGCGGGATCTGTTCGGCGCGACGCTGTAAGCCTGGCTTCCGAAATTCGTGCTAACGGGCCGGTTTGCGCCGATTAGCATCAATTCGGTTGGCCGCGCCTGCGGTCGCATCGGGAGGGGGCGTACGCGTGGATGTTGTGCAGGGGCGGTACCGGATTTGGCGGCACGGCACCTCCTGTGGCGCCATCGCATTGGTCATGGCCGCGGCAATGCTGGTGGGCTGCAGCAAGACCGAACACGGTTCGCCGGTCGCGAGCAGCACGACGACCGCACCGGAAACCTCGCCCTCGGCCGCACCCCCGCCGGCACCGATCGTCGGGCAAAAAGAGCTGCCGTTCTCCGGGCTCACCGGCCCGGAAGGTATCGCGGTGGACCCCGCCGGCAACGTCTACCTCACCGACATGCAGCACGTCTGGAAGTTGCCGGCCGGCTCCACCACCGCAGTCGACCTACCGTTTAAGGGTCCAGACGATTTCATCTTCACCCCGCACGGTGTGGCGGTGGATAAAACCGGCGCCGTCTACGTCACCGAATGGCTCAGCGACAAACCCAAGGTGTTGAAACTTGAGCCGGGTGCCCCCCAACCCACCGTGCTGCCCTTCACCGGGCTCAAGGGCCCGATCGGTGTCGCGGTCGACAACGACGGCAACGTCTACATCACCGACTTCGATGGGCCGGCCATTGCGGGGCGGGTGCTGAAGCTGGCCGCGGGCTCGACCAGCCAGACCGAACTGCCCTTCACCGGGCTCAAAAGACCAACGGGGGTGGCGGTGGACTCTCACGGCAACGTCTACATCACCGACGACCTCGTTGGCCTCGACCTCAGCGGCAACCAGGTGCTGAAGCTGGCGGCCGGCGCGACCAGCCAGACCAATCTGCCGCTCGGGGACTCGCGGATCAGCCTGCCACAGGCTGTCGCGGTGGACAGCCAAGGCAACGTCTATGTCACCGACCACGTGGTGATGAAGCTGGCGGACGGTTCCAGCCGCCCGGTCGAGGTGCCGTTCACCGGGGTCGACGACGCCAAGGGCGTCGCGGTGGACACCGCGGGCAACGTCTATGTCGTCGACAACGGGAAGCCGCCGCGGGTGCTGGAACTGGGACCGGCGTAAGTCCGTAACATGGCCGATGACACGACGCTGCAGTCGGCACTGGCGCGCTCGGGACCGTTGCGCCCGGAGTGGGCGGTGTCGCTGGTGCAGCAGATCGCCGCCCAGGTCGATGCCGCCAACGCCGCCCAGGCGGCCCATCGCAACATCAACCCGGCCAATATCGTGCTCACCGGGGACGGCCGCGCGTATCTAGCGGCAGCCGATCCGGGCGGCATCGAAATGCCGGTCACTGCCGACGATTTCGCGTATCTGGCGCCCGAGCGCATCACCGAGAACGACACCGGACCCGCCGCCGACGTCTATGCGCTGGCCTGCGTGCTGTACACAGCGCTGGCCGGGGCGCCGCCCTATCCGCCGGCCGCGGGTGTGGCGTCGCTGATCACCGCGCACCTGAGCGCGCCCATCCCGCACTTGCCGTCGGCGCTGGCCGGATTCGACGCCGTCGTCGCCCGCGGCTTGGCCAAAGAGCCGCGGGACCGCTACCGCAGCACGGGGGAACTCGCCGCGGCGGCCGAGTATGCGTTGACCGCACCCGAGCCAAGCCCCGTCGCCGCCGCACCGTCGCCCGGGCCGTACGAGGCGCCGCCGCCTCGGCCGTACCCACAGCCCATAGCGCCGGTGGCATACCCGCCCACGCCTGTTGGGCGCCCCAGACGCCGGCTTTTCCTCCTGCTCTTACTCGTGCCGTCCGTGGTCTTCACCATCGTGCTCGTCATTGTTGGGTTGGTGGCCTTCGTCGCAGTCACACCGAGTGCCACACCGCCGGACTGGGCCAGCCAGCAGACCGAGCTGCCGTTCACCGATCTGCATGACCCGCACGCCCTGGCGGTGGATAAGGACGGCAATGTCTACGTCACCGACATTGACCGCCCGGACGACTTTTACAGCGACAACAACGACGCTCGGGTGCTGAAACTGGCCCCGGGTGCATCCGGCCCGACCAGGCTGCCGTTCCCGCGGCTCGACTGGCCGTCGGGGGTCGCCGTCGATGCCGCCGGCAACGTCTACGTCGCCGACGCGGTGGCCCAAACGGTGCTGAAACTGGCCCCCGGGGCGGCCACTCCCACCGTGCTGCCCTTTCCCGGGCTGCGGCGTCCGCAGGCGGTCGCGGTAGATGGCGGCGGCAACGTCTACGTCACCGACACCAGCGCCGACAAGGTGCTGAAGCTGGCCCCGGGCGCATCCGACCCGACCGAGCTGCCGTTCGGCGACCTCGCCGAGCCGAAGGGCGTGGCGGTCGATGCCGCGGGCAACGTCTATGTCACCGACTGGGACAAGAACAAGGTGCTGAAGTTGAGCCCGGAGGACACCGGCGCCACCGAGCTACCGGTCGCTGGCGGTCCCAGCATGCCCAAGGGGGTGGCGCTGGACGCTCACGGCAACCTCTACGTCATCACCCTGGACGGACTGGTGCGCATCGCGCCGGATTCCTCCACCAGCACCGCGCTGACCCAGGACTCGTTGTCCCTCGCCGGCGTCGCGGTGGATTCGGCCGGCACCGTCTACGTCCTGAAGAAGCACAGCAATACCGGGCAGGTGCTGAAGCTGACGGCGTCCTAGATCCGCAGCTAGCCAGCTGCCGACCGGAACATCATGGCGTTGCCCAAGATTTGACCGCCGTCGATCACCATCGTCTCCCCGGTGATCCAGCTCGCCGCGTCCGACACCAGGAAGGCGACGGCCCCGGCCACGTCGTCGGGTTCCCCGATCCGGCCCAATGCGGTGGCCCCGGCCACCAGCTGTTCGTGCTCTTTCCACAGCGCCTCGGCGAGCCGGGTGCGCACCACCCCCGGGCAGATCGCGTTGACCCGCACCCGTGGTGAAAGTTCCAGCGCCAGTTGCTTGGTGACGTGAATCAGCGCCGCTTTGGTGGTGTTGTACAAGCCGAGGTTCGCCTCGAAGCCCATGCCGCCGATCGACGCGGTGTTGACCACGGCGCCGCCGTGCTCGCCCATCCACGCCTTGACCGCCAGCGAGGTCCACAGCAGCGGCGCCCACAGGTTGACGTCGAAGACCTTGGCGAACCGGCCGTGGTCCTGCTCGATCAGCGGGCCGAACGCCGGGTTGGTGCCGGCGTTGTTGACCAGAATGTCGACGCCGCCGAACTTTTCCAGGGCCAGGTCAATGCATCGCCGCGCCTGGTCCTCCTCGACCGCGTGGGCGGCGACCCCGATCGCGGTGCCGCCGACCTCGGCGGCCGCCGCATCCGCGCTGTCCTGTTTACGGGACGTGAGCACCACGTTGGCGCCGGCGTCGGCCAGCCGCTGGGCGATGGCCAGGCCGATCCCCCGTGAGGCGCCGGTGACGATCGCGGTGCGCCCGCTCAGATCCAGTGAACTCATCACGCCTCCCGGTATTTGCGTAGTTCCTGGCGCGCGATGGCGCGCTTGTGCACCTCATCGGGGCCGTCGGCCAGCCGCAGCGTGCGCAGATGGGCGTAGGCCATCGCCAGCGGGAAGTCGTCGGTCACCCCACCGGCGCCGTGCACCTGAATGGCGCGGTCGACGATCTTCAACGCGATATTCGGTGCGGCGACCTTGATCGCCGCGATCTCGGTCTGGGCCGCCTTGTTGCCGACGGTGTCCATCAGGTAGGCCGCCTTGAGGGTGAGCAGCCGGATCATCTCGATGTCGATGCGGGCCTCGGCGATCCAGTCCCGAATGTTGGCGTTGTCGCTGACCGGTTTGCCGAAGGTGACGCGGGACTGCGCGCGCCGGCACAGCAACTCCAGGGCCCGCTCGGCCATCCCGATCGCGCGCATGCAGTGGTGGATGCGGCCGGGACCGAGCCGCGCCTGGGCGATCGCGAAGCCCTCCCCTTCGCCCTTGAGCACATCGGTGACCGGCACCCGCACGTCGTGGAAGTCGATCTCGGCGTGGCCCTCCCGGTCCTGGTAGCCGAACACCGGCAACCCCCGCAGCACGGTCACGCCGGGAGCGTCCATCGGGACCACCAGCATCGACTGCTGACGGTGCACGGCGGCGGTGGGATCGGTCTTGCCCATCACGATCATCACCGTGCAGTTCTTGTGTAACGCGTTGGAAGCGAACCACTTCCGGCCGTTGAGCACATATTCGTCGCCGTCGCGCACCATGGACATCTGCACGTTGGTGGCGTCCGAGCTGGCCACCTGCGGCTCGGTCATCACGAACGCCGAGCGAATCTTGCCGTCCAGCAGCGGTTTGAGGTAGCGCTCCTTGTGCTCATCGGATCCGAAGAGGGTGAACACCTCCATGTTGCCGGTGTCGGGGGCATTGCAGTTACACGCCTCGGGCGCGAGATGCGGGCTGCGGCCCATGATCTCGGCCAGCGGAGCGTATTCGAGGTTGGTCAGTCCCGGGCCCCACTCCGGGTGTGGGTGAAAGAGGTTCCACAACCCCCGGCTGCGGGCCTGCTCTTTGAGCTCTTCGAGGATCGGCGGCTGAAAGTGCGGGTCGCCAGAGTCGCGCATCTGCTCCTCGTAGACCGCCTCGGCCGGGTAGACGTGCGAATCCATGAACTCCAGCAGGTCGTGCTGGTATTTCTGTGCGCGCTCGGTGGTTTCGAATACGGACATGCGACTCCTATCGGCGAAATCAATTACCCAGCAGACTGCGCTGGTAGCGGCGCATGCCGCGCAGCCAGCGGTCGTAGTCGGCCGCCTTGTGGCGGTACATCTCCAGCACCGCCGGGTGCGGCAGGATCAGAAAACGTTCCTCGGCGATGGCGTCCAGCACGATGTCGGCAACCGCGGCCGGCTCCAGCACGTCACCGGCGGCGGTGACCGCCCGAGTGGCCAAGTCGCCCAGCGGGTCACCCGACTGTTCGCCGGCGTACAGCAGTTGGGTGTTGACGCCCATCGGGCACAGACAGCTGACCCGCACCCCTTGGTCGCCGTAGGTGATGTTCAGCCATTCGGCGAACCCGACGGCGGCGTGTTTGGTGACCGAATAGGTGGCCGAGCCGAGCTGCGTGAGCAGCCCGGCCGCCGAGGCGGTGGCCACGAAGTACCCCTCGCCGCGCTCCACCCAGCGCGGCACCAGCAGTTGCGCGGCACGGATGTGGGCGCGCAGGTTGACGTCGATCGAGCGGTCCCAGTCGGCGTCGCCGACGTCCAGTCCCGCGGCGCCGGTGATGCCCGCGTTGGCGAAATACAGGTCCACCGGCCCGAACTCGCGGTCGGCAAGGTCGATCAGCCGCTCGATGGCGGCGGCGTCGGCGACGTCGGCGCCCGCGCTGACGGCGGCGCCGGGCGAGGCGGCGTTGACCTGGTCGGCCACCGTGCGGGCGGCATCCGCGTCCAGGTCGGCGACGACGACCCGCGCGCCCTCGCGCGCAAGTTTGGCGGCCAGCGCGCCGCCGATTCCACCGCCACCGCCGGTGACGATGGCGACTTTCTGGGCAACCTTCACAGGGAAATCCTCGGCTCCGATCTCCGCGAGCAGGCACAGAATCGCACAGATCGGCGCCGCCGAATGCGATTCTGCGTCTGCTCGCCAGTTGCCGTAACCCTAGTTGAATCCGACCTCAAGTTCAACTACACCGCGAGCAGACGCAAAAGCCCCTATTTCGGGCCGGAAGAGGGTGCCTTTGCGTCTGCTCGCCGGGTCAGCGGGGGAACCGCAGCGCGTTGGCCCACAGTCGGGTCACGGTGGCGACCAGCTCGTCGAAGTCGACCTCGTCCACCTCCTCGACCACGAAAACGCTGTAGGCAAACCGGCTGACCATCCCGGACAGCGCCCGCGAGGCCAGCAACGGATCGATGTGGCGGTCGGCGATCCCCCGGTCCTGCAAATCGGCAATGCCGGCCGCGTTGCGCTCGATGAAGGCATCGGCGCGACGGGTCCGGAACTTGCGAAACTCGGGGTCGACCTGGGCGACCTGTTCCAGCAGCCCCATCAGCTTGGCGTTGCGCCTATATGCCTCCAAGTAGGCGCGGTTGCTAGCCTCGAGCACCGCATACGGGTCATCGGCGTCGCTGACTCGGCCCATGCCCGGGTGCATCATGTCCTGCTGAGCCTGCTCGAGGACGGCGGCGAATATCTCTTCTTTATTGGCGAAGTAGGTGTAGAACGACCCGGTCGCACACCGGGCCGCCCTGGTGATGTCGGTCAGCTTGGCGTCGACGTAGCCGTCCCGCTCGAACACTTTGCGCGCGGCGGCGATCAGCGCGGCCCGGGTGCGGGCCCCGCGCACCGTCGCCGGCGGTTGTCGGGTCAGCGCCGCGGAAGTCGCATCCACCCCGCCAGGATATCTGAATCCGAGTTCAGATTCGGTACAAACGGGGCCGCGGCACCCGAGCCCCGGTGCCCGTGCCCCACGCCCGCCGCGGCGCTATCACCGGCGCTATCCATTTCCAGCGAGTCCACATCCCCGCATTCAGTGCCGCATGAGGCTGATGATGCGATCAGGCTGCCCAAATCAGTTACGGCGCCAACCGACCGATCCAGGCCCGCGAGTCCGCGGGGTCGATCACATCGTCGAGTTCGAATGTGGTCGCCGCATGCAGCGCCTTGCCGCGCTGGTAGGCCGCCTCGACCAGCTTCTCGAACAGCTGCTGGCGCTCGACCGGGTCCGCGGCGGCGGCCAGCTCCTTGCTAAAGCCCAGCCGCACCGCGCCTTCCAGCCCCATCCCGCCGATCTCGCCGGTGGGCCAGGCGACGGTGAACTGCGGGGCGTGAAAGGAGCCGCCGGCCATCGCCATCGCGCCCAGCCCATAGCCCTTGCGTAGCACGATCATCCCGAACGGCACGGTCAGCCGGGCGCTGACGACGAACAGTCGGCCGAAGCGCCGGACCGCGGCCTCCTTCTCGGCGTCCGGTCCGACCATGAAGCCGGGGGTGTCGCACAGCGAAATCACCGGCAGCCGAAACGACTCGCACAGCTCCAGAAAGTCGGCCAATTTGTCGGCGGCCTCGGCGTCGATGGCCCCGCCGAGGTGGTAGCTGTTATTGGCCACCAGCCCGTAGCCGACCCCCTCGACGCGGACCAGCGCGGTGACGATCCCGACCCCGAAGTCGGGGCGCAACGCCAACACCGAGCCGACGTCGACCACCGATTCGATGGCCCGGTGCACGTCGTAGGCCCGCAACCGGTTTTGCGGCACCACGTGTTGGGCCAGCCGCGGGTCCGGGGCCGCCCAGTCGGTGACGCGGCCCTGGAAATACGACAGATACCGCTGGGCCAACGTCACCGCATGCGCCTCGTCGCGGGCGACGATCCCGACCACCCCGTTGCGGCGCTGCACGGCGATCGGGCCGATGTCTTCGGGTCGGTAGACGCCCAGCCCGCCGCCCTCGATCATCGCCGGCCCGCCCATCCCGATATTGGTGTCCGGGGTCGCGATGATCACGTCGCACACCCCGGCCAGCGCGGCGTTGCCGGCAAAACAGCGCCCGGACACGACCGCGATCAGCGGCACCCGGCCGCGCAGCGCGGCCAGCGCGCGAAACGTGGGCACATCGAGTCCGGCCATGCCGCCGACGTCGGTGTCGCCGGGCCGCCCGCCGCCACCCTCGGCGAACAGCACCACCGGCAGCCTTCTGCGCGCAGCCAATTCGAAAACCCGGTCGGTCTTGGCGTGGTTGCGCATGCCCTGGGTGCCGGCCAGCACCGTGTAGTCGTAGGACAGCACGGCCGCTTCGGCACCACCGATCCTGGCCAGACCGGCGACCAGTCCGTCGGCCGGGGTGTTGGCGATCAGGTCCTCCTCGGAGCGGCGGCTGCGCTGCGCGGCCAGCGCTAAGGCCCCGTACTCGATGAAGCTGCCGGAGTCGACCAGATCGGCGATGTTCTCCCGTGCGGTGCGCCGATTCTGGTTGTGCCGCTTGGCGACTGCGGCCGGGCGGCCCTCGTCCCGGGTGCGTCGGTGCCGGTCGCGGATCTCGTCGAGGTCGGCGCGGGGCGCCTCCAGTTCGAGTTCGGCGACCGACCTTTCGCCGGGGTCCCCGGTGCGGGTGAAGATCAGCAACGGGTCACCGGCGCCGACGGTTTGTCCCACCGACACCAGGGCCCGCCCGGTGCGCACCTGCGCCGGTGCGGCCAGCACGTGCTGCATCTTCATCGCCTCCAGCACCACCAGGACGGCGCCGGCCGAGACGTCGGCACCGTCGGGCGCGACCTCGACGACGGTGCCGGCCATCGGGGTGTGCAGCGCCTCCTCCCCCGCGCCCACGTCCGGCGCGCGAACCGCGGGTGCGCTGGCCGCCGCGGGGCCGAGCAACTCGGGAAGCTTGTCCTGCAGCCAACTCGTCGGCACCACCCCGGATTGCAGGTCGGCGTCGGCCAGCAGCTCCCGTAGCACTGCGAGGTTGGTGTGCACGCCGTCGATGCCGAACTCGGCCAGCGCGGCCCGTGCCTTCCGCAGCGCCGCGGGAAACGACGGGCCGCGGGTGTGGGTGATCACCTTCGCCAGCAGCGAGTCGTACCGCGGGCTGACGGCGAGCCCCGGTCGGCCGTAGGTGTCCACCCGCACCCCGGGACCGGTCGGCGGGGCGAAGGTGGTCAGCGTGCCGGCGGTGGGCAGCACCGATCCGTCGACGGCGACGGTTTCGGTGTTGACCCGGGTCTGCACGGCGATGCCGCGGGCCGGCGCCGGCGCACCGGTCGCGGCCACGCCGGCGGCGACGATCCCGGCCGGTAAGCCCAACTCGGGAAACCGGGCACCGCCGGCGATGGCGAGCTGGGTGGCCACCAGGTCGACGCCGGTGACTTCCTCGGTGACGGTGTGCTCGACCTGGATGCGCGGATTGACTTCCAGGAAGACGAATTGGTCTGCGCTGACCAGGAACTCGACCGTGGCCAGCCCGCGGTAGCCGACGCGGGCGCACAGCCGCGCCGCCGCCCGGTGCAAGTCGTGGCGCAGCGACGGCGAAATCCCCTGTGCGGGCGCGATCTCGACCAGCTTCTGGTAGCGGCGCTGGATGCTGCAGTCGCGGTCACCGAGGGCCAGCGCGCGGGTGTCCTCGGCGGTCGGCGCGGCGACGATCTGCACTTCTATGTGGCGGGCGTTGTCGACCAGCGCCTCGGCGAACACCGCGGGGTCGCCGAAGCCGAGTTGTGCTTCGGCGGCGCACCGGCGGTAGGCGTCGTCGATCCGGTCGGCGGTGCGTACGGTGCGCAGCCCGCGCCCGCCGCCACCGGCCAGCGACTTGATCATGATGCCGGCGGGGTGGGCGGCGAAAAACGCGTGCACGTCGGCGACGCTGGCCGGGCCGTCGGTGGCGTCGGGCACCGGCAACCCGGCCGCGAGGGCGGCGCGACGGGCGGCGGTCTTGTCGCCGAACATCTCCAACAGCTCGACCGACGGGCCGACGAAGGTGTGTCCGGCGGCGGCGACGGCGCGGGCGAATGCGGCGTTCTCGGACAAGAACCCGTAGCCGGGATGGATCACCTCGGCGCCGGACCGCTCGGCGGCGGCCAGCACGGCCGCCGCATCCAGGTACGCCGACGGGCCCGCCCCGGGCAGGGCGACGGCGTCATCGGCGGCGTACACGTGTGGGCTGTCGGCGTCGTCCTCGGCGTACACCGCGACGCTGCGCAGCCCAAGCTCGGTGGCGGTGCGGATGATGCGGAGCGCGATCTCACCGCGGTTGGCGATCAGCAGCGTCATCGCAGCGCCGGCCCCCACTGCACCTGCTGGCGCAGCCGATCCTTGCGCAGCTTACCGCTGGCGGTGCGCGGCAGCGCCTCGGTGACCACGGTGATGTATTGCGGGACTTTGAAATCGGCGAGTTGGTCACGGCAGTGGTCCAGCACCGCGGTCAGGTCAACCGGTTCCCGGTCGGCGACCAGCACGGCGCCCACCTTTTCGCCCATCACGTCGTCGGGCACCCCCAGCACACAAGCGTCGGTGACCCCGGGCGCCGACAGCAGCGCCGCCTCCACCTCGACGCTAGACACGTTCTCGCCGCCGCGGTTGATGATGTCCTTGAGCCGGTCGATGAGATGGACCCGGCCGGCGTCGTCGACCCGGACCACGTCCCCGGTGTGTAACCAGCCGTCCACGATGGTGGCGGCGGTGGCCTCCGGCCGGTTCCAGTACCCGCCCATCACGTTGGCGCCGCGCACCACCAGTTCGCCGGTGCGGGGATCGTCGCCGAGCGGCACCACCCCGATGTCCCCGGAGGGCACCGCGTACCCGACCGAGTCGGCGTGCTGCACCGCCTCGGCGTCCGGCAGCACCGTCATCAGCGACGCGGTCTCGGTCATGCCGTAGCCGTTGAACACCGTCGCCGCACCGAAGGCGTCGCGCAGCGCCCGCACCAGCGACGGCGCGATGGGCGCCCCGCCGTAGCCCACCCAGCGCACCCCCGACACGTCGGCGTCGGCGAACGCGTTGTGCCGCAACAACAACGCGTAGATCGCCGGCACGGTCACCAGCGCCGAGATCCGTTCGGCGGGCAGTGCCGCAATCAAGTCGGGCAGGCTCAGCGCGGGCAGGATCACCGCCGCACCCCCGGTGTAGGCGGCGGCCAGCAGCTGGGAGTTGCAGCCGGTCACGTGGAACAGCGGCACCGAGATCAGGGTGCGCAGCCCCTCGCCGATGTCGCGCGGCTGTCCCAACCCGCGCAGCATGTTCTCGGCGTTGGTCACAAACGCCTCGTGACTGGTCGGCACCCCCTTGGGGTGGCCGGTGGTGCCCGAGGTGTAAAACAGCGCGGCGGTGTCGGTGCGGCTCAACCCGTCGACCAGGTACGGGTCGCCGTCGGGCAGCGCGGTGTCGGGCGCGAGATCGATCCGCGCACCGGCGTCGGACAACACGAACTCGACCTCCGGCGCGGCCGAGCGGGTGTTGACCGCGACCGGCACGCCACCGGCCATCAGGGTGCCCCAAAACGCCAACACCCAGTCGATGCCCGCGGGATACCGCACCCCGACCCGGTCGCCGCGGCGCAGCCCGTCCGCGCGCAGCCCGCCGGCCACCCGGCCGGCGCGCTGCCACAGCTGCCGATACGTCAGGCGATCGCCACCGAGTTCCACCACCGCTTCGGCCTCGGGACGTGCCTCCACCTGCTCGGCGAGCATGTCCAGCAGGGTGGCCGGCAGCCGCTCGTAGTGCGCGACGCCGCGGTCATCCCGGATCACCCCGGTGGTCGGGAACGGGTTGTGGTGGCGGGGGATCTCCGTCACGGGAATCATCGTCGTGCTACCCGTCTCGGCGCAGCAGCGCGGACAGGCTTCGCCAGGTGCCGCGCAGCGCGTAGAGGGCCGTCACCGCCGACGCCAGGACCATCACGACGAACATCGGCAGCCAACTGGCCCGCTCGTGATCCACGTTCCACCACACCAGCGTGAACAGCACGGCGCACACGAACAGCACGATGTCGCGCCAATCGCCGTGCAGGGACGTCGCCATCGCCCGCAGTGCCCGACCGCGGTCGAACGTCGCCACCAGATCATCGATGCGGCCGTCGATGGTGCGCTGCAGATCCGCACGCCGCTGCTGTTGCTGCTCCGGTATCCGGTCGAGCAGATCGAGGTCCTGTTTGATCATGGCGCGGATATCGGGGCCCTTGAAGTTTCCCGCCACCACCCCGAGCAGCGCCCCGCCGGCGACGGGTGCGGTGCCCATGACAATGCTGGCCAAACCCGGCATGGTCGCGTCGTCCCCTTCCGTTCGGTCCCCGCGCCACATTACGACCGTGTCCGACGTGCACCAACTACTTCGACAAGCGGGTTGCCAGGGTCGCGGCAGCGGGCCGCAATACAGTGGCATCGTGGCCGCGAGACGATCGGAGTACCGCCGGTGAAGAAATGCGTCTGCGCGGTCGGCGCCGTGCTGGCCGTCGTGGTCGGCCCGCCGGCCGTCGCAACGGCCGGCACCGACGACGACGCGTTTCTGCAGTCCCTCGCCGGCCAGGGCATTACCGGCGACCCAAATCAGCTGGTCGCGGCCGGTCACACCGCCTGCGACGACCTGTCCGGGGTGGCTGTCGGGGAACCCGGGTTTGCCCGGCTCGCGGCGCTGCGCGCCGTCGCCGACGCGCTGCAGCTGCCGCTGGAACCGCAGGCGGACTTCGTCGTGCGCGCCGCCGAGACCGCCTACTGCCCGCAATACGGTGGGTTATGACGCGCGGTGTGGAAAGGGACCAGATGAACGACGCGTTGGCGCGGTCCGGCATCCTCCAGGGCGTCACTCCCGAAGCCGCGGCCGCCCTGATCAGCCACCTGCAGCAGGTCACTTTCCCGCCCGGCCACACGGTATTCGTCGAGAACGAGCCCGGCGATGAGCTCTACGTCATCTTGGCGGGCAGGATCAAGGTCGGCCGCAAGACCGCGGACGGCCGGGAAACGCTGATCACGCTGATGGGCCCCGCCGACATCTTCGGCGAACTCGCGCTGTTCGACCCCGGCCCGAGAACCTCGACGGTCACCACCCTCACCGAGGTCCGCGCGGTGACGATGGACCGTCACGCCTTGCGGGCCTGGATCGTCGAGCGCTCCGAGATCGCTGAACAGTTGCTGCGGGTCTTGGCGCGTCGGCTGCGGCGCACCAACAACACCCTGTGCGACCTGATCTTCACCGATGTGCCGGGGCGGGTGGCCAAGCAACTGCTGGACCTGGCGATGCGGTTCGGCGCGCGCGAGGGCGACACGCTGCGGGTCGATCACGCGCTCAGCCAAACGGAACTCGCTCAGCTGGTGGGCTCCTCACGAGAAACCGTCAACAAGGCGCTGGCGGACTTCACCCAGCGCGGCTGGATCCGGCGGAGCGGCAAAACCATCTTCATCGACCAACCCGCCAAACTCGCCCGCCGCGCGGGATCATGATCGCCTCGGGGCCACAACCAAAGTCGCCCCCGACCCCGGCCAAATTCAGTGGGCTGCCCGCCAGGTGATCAGCACCCGGTTATAGAGCAGCCGCCGCATGCGGGCACCGGGCAACGTGGCCCGCAGGTGGTCGCGCAGCTGCGCCAGCGTCTCCGGCGGCGGCCACTTGATCGGCGCCGAATGCTGCCAGCTGCCTCGCACCCGGACCACGACCCCGCTGGCGATCCACGCCGGGATGTGCCAGGCCGCCTCCCGCAGCGACGGTTTGGCGAAGGTCACCACGGCGAGGACGCCGCCGGGGCTCACCAGCGAGCCCAGCCGCCGCAACGCGGCCCGGGTGTCCTCGAGGTGATGCAGGGCGGCGTTGGAGACCACCGCATCGAAGCCCCGCGCGGGCAGGTCGGCGGTCATGATGTCCGCGTGGACCCAGTCGACCGGCAGCGCCGGGAACCGGGCCCGGGCCCGCTCCAGGACGGGCGCGTCGAGGTCCATCGCGGTAACCCGCGGCACCCGGCGGGACAGCCGGGCGGCGAGGAATCCGTCGCCGCATCCGACGTCGAGAACCCGCCGCGCGGTGGGCGACACCTGGGCATCGAGCAGCCGATCGTAGTGAATGTTGATGTTCCACGGTCGGTCGGCCATCCGAGCTGTATACCACCGCCGCGGGTCGCCCGGCTCGCCTACTGGACGTGGCGCAAAAGTCGGCGTATACCACCAGGTAGAGACGCTGAACAGGCCGCATTGTGACCGGTTCCGTATCCGCCACCATCCATCGGGCGGGAGGGACACCATGTCATCCGCATACCGCCGTCACCGCATCGCCGCCGGGGCGGCGGGCGTCATTGCCGCCGGAGCCGCCGTCGCTGCGCTGATCACCGCCCCCGCCTCGCGCGCCGATCCGGGTGCCGGGTGTGAGAACCAGGACCTCGGGACCGTCTGCGACGGCCCGATCCGCCCGGACAACACGTTCAAACGCTGCAGCGCGGTAGGCGCGCTGTACATCGGTAAGGGCCGTTTCCTGCCGGCTCGCGAGGCCTGCTGGGTCGTCGACCTGAACACCAACCCGGACTTCGGGGCCGGCCTGCCGCCGTACCACATCGGCGGATAGCAAACACCGCCAACGACGGGCGCACCGGAGGTAGTCTCATTGCCCAGCCGTGCTGGGCGGCGCGCCAGCGATCACGCGGGAAGGGGCGGAACCGTGAAGCGATACATCTTCGCCGGACTGGTTGGCGTGCTGATGGGCGGGGGGCTGATCGTGTCGGCGCCGACGGCCAGCGCGGGATGCATCGACGCCCAGTTGCTGCTGTTCCCCGGCACCCCGAAGTGCGACGGCCCCATCCTGCCCGATGGCTCGTGGCGACGCTGCGTGGTCTACTCCGCCCCGCCCGGCGACCCGTACTCCCAGCCGGACTGTCACCTGATGGGGCCGAACGTGGAGCACATCGTCCACCCGTTTTATGACCCGCCGACCCACATCGACCCGTAAGGTCCTACCCCATCAGCTGGGCGGCCACCGTCGCACCGAGTTCCCAGCACGCCTCGAGGTCGTTCTTGGTCGGCTTACCCGAAACCAGCACGTATTCCGCGGCTTTCGTCCAACCCAGCCCGGTGGTGATCGAGTCGACGGCGCGCTCGGCCCCTTCGGTGCCCTCGTTACCGTGCAGGTACAGCCCGAACGGTCGCCCCCGGGTGGAATCCAGGATCGGGTAATAACAGACGTCGAAGGCGTGCTTGAGGGCGCCGCTGACATAGCCCAGATTGGCCGGGCTGCCCAGCAGGTAACCGTCGGCGTCCAGCATGTCGGCCGGGGAGACGCTCAACGCGGGCCGACGTACCACCTGCACGCCCTCGATCTCGGGGTCGGTGGCGCCGGACAGCACCGCCTCGAACAGTTGTTGGCAGTACGGCGACGGGGTGTGATGCACGATCAGCAGCGATTTCGTCATTCGCGTCCCTGCAGCTCGACGGCTTTTTTCATCGCCGCCCGGGCGCGGCGCCGGTCCCCGGCGTAGTCGTAGGCCCGCGCCACCCGATACCAGCGCCGCCAATTCTCCGGGTCGCTGTCCAGTTCGTCACGGACGGTGGCGAACAGGGCGTCGGCCGCGTCCCGCTCGATGCGACCGGACGGCCGGCGCGGTAACGCGCTGACGTCGAGCTCCAGCCCGTCCTCGGCGATGAGCCGGGCCAGCTTCTGGTGGGCGAACCCGGCCCGCAGGGTCGCGATCATGGCCCACAGCCCGATCACCGGCAGGGCCAGCAGCGCCACACCCAGACCGACGGCCGCGGCCCGCCCGGAGCTGATCATGAGCACCGCGATGCGGCCGAGCAGCCCGAGGTACAGCAGCATCGCCAGGCACATGAAGGCGATCAGCAGCTGGGTCCCCACGCTGCGTGGGATCATTGCAGGTCAAGCAGCGGTTCTAGGCCGATGGTGAGGCCGGGACGCTCGGCGATGCCGCGCACCGCCAGCAACACCCCGGGCACGAACGAGGTGCGGTCCAGGCTGTCATGCCGGATGGTCAGGGTCTCCCCCGCGGTGCCGAACAGCACCTCCTGGTGAGCGACCAGCCCCGCCAACCGCACCGAATGCACGGGGATGCCGTCGACATCGGCGCCGCGCGCCCCCGGCAGACCGGTGCTGGTGGCATCGGGGTTGGGCGGCAAGTCTTTTCGGGCCGCAGCGATCAGTTGAGCGGTCCGAGCGGCAGTGCCCGACGGGGCGTCGGCCTTGTGCGGGTGATGCAGTTCGATGACCTCCACCGATTCATAGAAGCGGGCGGCCTGGGCGGCGAAATGCATGGACAGCACCGCACCGATCGCGAAATTGGGGGCGATCAGCACCGCGGTACCCGGTTTGGCGTCCAACCACGACCGCACCTGGTCCAGCCGCTGCGCGGTGAAGCCGGTGGTGCCGACGACGGCGTGAATCCCGTTGTCGATCAAGAATTTCAGATTGTCCATCACGACGTCGGGGTGGGTGAAATCGATCACCACCTCGGTGCCGCTGTCGGTCAGCAGGCCCATCGGGTCACCGGCGTCGACCTGCGCGGACAGGGTCAGATCCTCGGCGGCCTCCACGGCCGCCACCATCGTCGCGCCGACCTTGCCCTTGGCGCCCAACACTCCCACTCGCATGGGTTAGAGACTAGCCGGGCATGGACAACGTCACCGATTGCCGGTACACAGGAGGAGATGCAGCAGTGTGGCCGCCACCCCGGGCACCGCGGTACCTGCGTCCCTGATCACCAGTCGACCCGCCCGGCATTTAGCCTGGTCATCCGGGGTTTTGACCCGCTCGGGTGTGAGAACCGCCGCCACCGGGTATTGCTTTCGGGCCGCGACTCATTGACCGAAGGATTGTCCACTTAAGTCACCGCTAAGCAGGTTTGAGTCCACGCGTGGGGAGACTGTAATGACCCTGGCCGAATTGCCGACCGCCGTCGGCCGTCGAGTGACCGACCCAAGACCGCTGGCCAAAGACGTCTCGGCCGAGTTCGATCAGATGTCCGGCCGGACCGTGGTCTCGGCGCTGGATATGACCACGCGTGAGCTTTTCGACCTCTTCTCGGTTGCCGCGCGGCTGCAGAGCGGGGTGACGGCCACCGACGCGCTGCACGGGACGATCGTGCTCACCGCGTTCTTCGAGCCCAGCACCAGGACCCGACTCTCCTTCGAATCGGCCGCCCACCGGCTGGGCGCCTCGGTGATCAGCATCCCCGACGCGGAACACACCAGCGTGGACAAAGGGGAATCGCTGGCCGACACCGGGATCATGTTCGACGCCTACGCCGACATCGTGGTGCTGCGCCACTTCGCGGACAGTGTGATCGAGGACATCCGCGCGCACGGCATGACGACCCCGCTGATCAACGGCGGCAACGGCCGCCGGGAACACCCCACCCAGGCCATCGCGGACTGGTATGCGCTGGTGAAATGGCGTCCCCAGCTGGCCGAGCGGTGCACCGGCGGCGACCGGCTCTCGCTGGGCATCCTCGGGGCGCCGCGCCGGATGCGCTCGCTGCGCAGCTTCCTGCTGATGGGCGCCCGGCACTTCTGCACGAGTGTCCGCGACATCACCATCATTTCCGACGATCCGCAACCGCTGGATGATGAGGTCGCGGCGCTGCTGGACCAGCAGCGCATCGAGTACCGGTGCACCACCGAATTCGCTGCGAACGCACCGGAATTCGATGTCATCTACCAGAACTCGCTCGGGTTGGAGGGACACAAGTATCGCGAACTGGAGCCGAAGTACCGCGTCGACTCCAGCACCGCCCTCAAGCCGGGTGCGGTCGTCATGCATCCGCTGGCGCGGCACGACGAGCTGGGAACCGACCTCGACGACACACCCCACAACCTGTATTTCGACCAAGCCGCGGGTGCGGTGTTTGTCCGACAAGCCTTACTGCTGGCGATCAGCGGTCGGCGCGACGCGTTAGGTAACGAAATCTGACTGTATGTGTGGCATAACAGGATTCTGGACTCTGCAACGGCTCGGGCCGGACGCGCCCGACATCGTCGACCGCATGACCGACACCCTGGGGCATCGCGGCCCGGACGGTCCCGGCACCGCGCTGCACCCCGAGTCGGGGCTGGCGATGGGGCATGTCCGGTTGGCGATCAACGACCTCAGCCCCGGCGGCAAACAGCCGCTGTCGGCGGCCGCCGGCGACGTCGTGGCGACCGTCGCCGGCGAGATTTACGGCTTCCAGCGGATGCGGGCCGAACTGACCGCGGCCGGCGAAAGCTTTCACTCCAAATCCGACAGCGAATTGGTGCTAGCCCTGTACCGGCGCTACGGGTTGGATTTCGTGCAGCATCTGCGCGGCGAATACGCGATCGCCCTCGTCGATTTGGCCCGCGACCGGCTGGTGTTGGTCCGGGACCGGTTCGGGGTGCGGCCACTGTTTTTCCACCCGGGCACCGAGATGGTGGGCTGGGCGTCGGAAGCCAAGGCGCTGTTGGAGCATCCGGCGGTGCCGCGTCGGCTGTCGCGGTCGGCCGCGGTGAACCAGCTGGTCCAGGTCATGGTGCCCGGCTCCACGGCATTCGAGGGCATCGAATCGGTGCGGCCCGGCCACCTGGTGGTGGTCGACCGGTGCGACGGCCGGTTCCGGGTCCGCACCCAGCGGTACTGGGACCTGGATTTCCCGCACGACGGCGAATGGGATGATCTCGAACCGCAGCAGCATGTCGAGGCGGTGCGGTCGGCGATTACCGACGCGGTCGCGTTACGCATTCAGGCCGATGTCCCGGTGGGCCAATACCTGTCCGGGGGCATGGATAGCGGCGCGATCTTGGGGATGGCCAGCGCGGTGGCGCAAACCTCCCCGCAGGCGTTCACGATCGGTTTCGAGGATCCCGCCTACGACGAGTCCGACATCGCCACCAAGGTCGCCGAACACAACGACGCCCAGCTGCAGATTCGGCGCATCGGGGAGGGCCAACTCTACGACGACAACTACGTGCGGGCGGTGTGGCACAGCGAGCGGACCTTCTACAACACGCTCGGGGTGGCCAAGATGCTGCTCAGCCAAACCACCCATGCCGCGGGATTCCGCGCGGTGCTCTCCGGGGAGGGCGCCGACGAGTTGTTCGCCGGCTACCCGGCGTTCGCCCTCGACCACGCCTCCGGGCAGCTGAACCCGGCCGATGACCTGTTCGTCGGGGCGATCCTGGCGGCCCAACCGCAGCGCCATCCGGGCTTCGACCGGGTTATGGGCTTCACCCCGGGCTGGGTGCAGCCGTGGGTGTCGGCCTGGCATCGGGTCAAACCGCTGCTGGCCGACGGGCTGCTCGAGGATCTCGGCGGCTACGACCCGCTGGAGGCGGTGGCGCAAAGCCTGGATCCGGGTCAGCTCGAGCATCGCGGCCGGCTGGATAAGGCGCAGTACAGCTGGATCAAAACCATGCTGGACGGGCAGATCCTGAGCTGGGGCGGGGACCGGATGGACATGTCGCACGCCGTGGAGACCCGGCCGGCGCTGCTGGATCATCGGGTCGCCGAGACGGCGGTGCGGGTGCCGCCGGGCCTGCGGATCCGGGAGGGCACCGAGAAGTGGGTGCTGCGCGAAGCGCTGCGCTACGCGATGCCCGACTTCTTGTACCGCAAACGCAAATTCGCGTTCATGGCGCCGCCCGCGCATCGCTCGATGACCCAGTCGGCGCGGCTGTCCCGGTTGACCGACCGGTACTTGAGCCCGGACCGGATCGCCGCGGGGGGGATCTGCTCCCCGAACCGCACCCGCCGGTTTTTGACCGAGGTGCCCGCCGACAACGCCGCCGCCAACGAGCACGACAAGATCCACAATCACCTGCTGGGGCTGCACATCCTGCACGACCTGTTCGTCGCCTGACTCGCCTGTCCGCGGCCTCACCGGTCGCGAACGTGCGCGAAATGCCAGTCTTGCAGCGGTTTTGCGTACATTTGCGCACGCTCGCCGGGTAGGGCTTAGGCGTCGAGGACCACCCGGCCGTCGGCGGCCCGCGAGACACAGACCAGCATCTCGTCGTCGCCCTCGGCGACGCGGCCGCGCCGATCCACCTGGCCGGCCAGCACCTTGACCTTGCAGGTGCCGCAGAACCCCTGCCGGCAGGAGTACGGGGTGGTGGGATCCGCGTCGACCATGACGTCGAGCGCCGAGCGATCCGCCGGCACCGCCAGCACCCGCCGCGAGCGGGCCAACTCCACCTCGAACGGCGCGCCGTCCACCACCGGGGGCGGGCTGAACCGTTCGTAGTGCAGCGGCGCGTTGGCGTGCTCGTCGCGGGCGATGCGCACCGCCTCCAGCATCTCGGCCGGCCCGCACACGTACACCGCGGTCGTCGGGCCGGCGTCGGCCAGCAGGTCCGCGGTGCCGGCGAACCCGCCGCGCTCATCGTCGGCCCACACGGTGACCCGGTCCGGGTCCACCGCCAGCACCTCATCCAGCAGCGGCATGTCACCCCGGCTGCGTCCGGCATACACCGCGCGCCAGTCGATTCCGCGAGCGTGCGCCTCCACCAGCATTGGCAAGATGGGCGTCACCCCGATGCCGCCGATCACGAACAGCACGTCGTGCTCCCCGGTGCCGAGGTAGAACGCGTTGCGGGGCCCTTCGAACAGCAGGGTGTCGCCCTCGGCGTAGCTGTCGTGCATTTCGATCGACCCGCCGCCACCGTCGGCCAGACGCCGCACCGCGATGCGGTAGTCGGTGCGCCGCCCGGGCGGGCCGCACAGCGAGTACTGGCGGCGCCGGCCCGACGGCAGCTGGACGTCGATGTGCCCGCCGGGCGTCCAGGACGGCAGCAGTCCACCCTGCGGGTCGGCCAACGTCAGCGCCACCACGTCCGGGGTGAGCATTTCGCGTTTGGTGACCGTCGCGGCGATGGTGCGCCGCACCGGCGTCACCCGCGACGGGTCCCAGCGCGAGACTTTCGCGAAGCCGCCGAACAGCTGCACGGCACCGTATAACGCGGCGTAGAACCGGTCGTGTTTGCGACGCCCGTACAGGTCGGTGGGCCGGGTTTTCCAAATCTGTTGGGACATGGTGGGTTTTAGTTTTGGCGGATGTCGTAGCGGGCGAGGAGTCGTAGTGTGGTGGGGCTGATGCGGCGCATGGCGTAGCCGAGTTTGGATTCGGTGGCGATGGGCACTACGGGTGGGCCGGTGCGGATGGCTTTGACGATGGCTTTGGCGGTGGCTTCGGGGGTGTAGTTGCGGCGTCGGTAAGCGGCGTCGGCTTTGGCGCGGGCGCGGTCTTGCTGTTCGGCGCTCATGCCGGCGTAGACGGTGGTTTTGGCGATGTTGGTGTTGACGAAGCCGGGGCAGACCGCGGTGACGGTGATGCCGTCGTCGGCCAAATCGGCGCGCAGCGATTCGCTGAACGCCAGCACGGCGGCTTTGGTGGTGCTGTAGGCGACCATGGATTTCGACGGCAGGTACGCCGACGCCGAGGACACGTTGATGATGGTGCCGCCCTGGCCGCGCTGCACCATCTGCGCGGCGAACGCGCGGCTGCCGTTGATCACCCCGCGCAGGTTGACCCCCAAGATGGCGTCCCAGTGCTCGGGGGTGGTCTCCAAAAACCGGCCCGCCATGCCGATGCCGGCGTTGTTGATCAGGATGTCGACCACCCCGTGCTCGGTGGCCACCTGGGCGGCAAGGTCATTGATGGCCTTCTCGTCGGTGACGTCGACCTGATACACCGCCGCCTGCGCGCCCGCGGCGCGCACGGCCTGGGCGGTTTCGGTGGCGCCAGCGCGGTCGCGGTCCACGATGATCACGGTGCGGGCGCCCTGGCGGGCCAGCTCCACCGCGGTGGCCCGCCCGATCCCGGCACCCGCGCCGGTGATCAACGCCAGCGTGCCCCGCACATCCCGGCGGCCGGGGCCGACCTCGGTCGCCTCGACCGACGCGACGCCGGCCTCGGCGCGGTCCACCCATTCGGCGGTCAACCGGGCAATCACGTCAGGGCGCGCGGTGACCACCCAGTGCCCGCCCTCGATCGACACCACCCGGCCACCGGACGGGATGGATCCGGTGAACCGCTGCAACGCGGGGGTGACGAAGATGTCGCGGCGCGGCGCCAGCACCTGCACCGCCACGGTGGTCGACGGCAGCGGCGTCGCCGGTGACAGTAGTGGTGCCGGCATATTGGCCCGATACAAGTTCAGGCCATTGCGGTAGTCGCCGCGGCTGCGGGGCACGCTGCGGTGTTGGGTGCGGGTGCTCGAGCGCCCGATGCGCTCCAAGGCGTCAACAACTTTGCCGCCCAACCCGGAACCGAACAGCGCCTCGGGCAGCCGCGGAGTCAAAAACAGCCAGATATAGCCGGACGCCAGCACCTGTTTGGCGACGTCGACCACCCCGCGCGGGCGCCGCGGCGACCGCAAGAACGCGCCGCCGTAATCCAGATGCGGACCCGAAATCGACGTATACGACCCGACTTTCGGCATCAGGGCGGGGTCGGTGACCGCCGCCCAACCCTGAATCGACCCCCAGTCATGCCCCAACAAATGCACGGTGTCGACCCCCAAATGCGCAATCACCGCACCAAGATCATCAACCAGCTGGCCGAACCGGTACCCCGACCGGCCCGCCGGCGCCGACGACTCCCCAGCCCCCCGCACGTCATAAGCCACAAAGTTATAGCGCCCACCGAGGCACTCGGCCACCCCATCCCACACGTGGTGGTTATCCGGGTAACCATGAATCGCCAGAATGGTGGGCCGGGCCGCATCAATCTCGGTGTAGCGGTGTACCGCGAGGGTGACACCGTCCGACGCGGTCACTCTACTCATCGGCGGCGCTCCTCCTCAGGACGTCGTTCTGCAGCGTCGCCACCGCGACTCATCGGGTTCCTGTCAGTGGGTGGCACGGGCGGCCGGCGAGATCGCCAGATAGTTGACGGCGCGCTCTACCCCACCGAGCTCGGACGGATGAAAACTCGGCTTGTAGTAGGCGCCGATCACCCGGATGAACTCGAACGGTGCGGGGACCAAACGGCGTCGCGCCGCGATAAACCAGTCCCGCCAACGGGGTTTGGTGCCCGGCGGCAGCTCCGGGTCCACCGAGTACATGAACCGCAGCCCGCGCACCCACAGCCACAGCATCAGCGGGGTGACGATCAGCTGGGTGCGGACCTGCCGCCAGTAGCCGGCCTTGAGGTGCTTCATCACGTCGAAGGCGACGGCCTTGTGTTCGACCTCTTCGGCGCCGTGCCAGCGCAGCATGTCCATCATCACCGGATCGGTGCCCAGCGCGTCGTGTTCGGGGGTGTCCAGCACCCACTCCCCCAGGATCGCGGTGTAGTGCTCGACGGCCGCCACCAGCGCCACCCGCTCCAGCATCCACTTCTGTTGCCGGCGTTCGCTCCACCAGGGCCGGTCGCCCAGCAGCTTCTCGAACAACCAGTGCACCTGGTCGGTGAACGGCGACATGTCGATGCCCTTGGCGGCAAAGTAGTCGACCACGCCGGTGTGCGCCTGGGCGTGGGTGGCCTCCTGGCCGATGAAGCCCTGCACATCCAGCCGCAGTTGGTCGTCGGCGATGAGCGGCAGCGCCTGCTTGAACAGCTCGACGAAGAACTCCTCGCCAGCCGGCAACAGCAGGTGCAGCACATTGCAGAAATGGGTGCTGAACGGCTCGTTCGGCACATAGTGCACGGGCAGGGTCGACCAGTCGAACTTGACGTCGCGCGCCTCTAACACGATGCGTTCGTGATCGAGGGAGGCGTCGTGCGGGCCCGCCGCCCGATCATCAACCGTGAGCATCATGACCTCCCACCCGAGTTTACAAATATGCTTGATTTGTCGTCGATATAGACATTACTGGCTAGTAAGTATAGCCGTTGCCCGCGCATGAGGGAAGATCACGGTACCGCGGGTACCTGGAATTAGCGATGCCGTGCCGCGGCGGCTCAGGCGGCTTCGGCGCGCTGTTTGAGGCGGTGCAGGGTAAGTCGGATGTGCTCGGTGTTGGCGGCGGTGCGGTCGCTGACCCCAGTGGTCCACCGGGTGATGCCCCGAATCCAGCCCGGCCGCCGATCCCAGGTGCTCTCGGTGACCCGGCAGCCGTCGTCGACGGCGGTGATCTCGTAGCGCCAGTGCGCCACCGGGATGATCGCGGCACGCACGTCGAACCCGAAGGTGCGGCCGGGTTCGGCGGCGGTGACGGTGCAGGTCGTGCTCCAGCGTCGGGTGCCGTGGCGGTTCTCCCCGGTGAACACCGCGCCCGGCCGCGCCGCATCCCCGTCGCGCCACCGCATGGCGACCGCCTCCTCGGCCAGGTCGGCCAGCACCGCTAAGTCGGTGATCAGCGCGTACACCGACTCCGGGCTGGCGTTGATCTGCACGCTGGCGGACACGGAGGGTGGGCCGGCCACGTCGCTCATGTCGCCGAGCTTAACCAGGCCCGCGTCGCCGACCGGTGCACAAGTGGCGAATGTGACTGGCGATGCCCGGAACTTTCTTCACAATGGAGGTATGCGTGTCGGGATTCCGGCGGAAGTCAAGAACAACGAGTTCCGGGTGGCCATCACCCCGGCCGGCGTCGCCGAACTGACCCGACGCGGTCACGAGGTGCTCATCCAAACCGGCGCCGGCGAGGGATCGGCGATCAGCGACGCCGATTTCAAGACCGCCGGCGCGCGCCTGATCGGCACCGCCGAGCAGGTGTGGGGCGAGGCGGACCTGCTGCTCAAGGTCAAGGAGCCGATCGCCAGCGAATACCCGCTGCTGCGCCGCGGACAGACCCTGTTCACCTTCCTACACCTGGCGGCCTCCCGGCCGTGCACCGAGGCGCTGCTGGCCGCCGGCACCACCTCGATCGCCTACGAGACGGTGCAGACCGCCCGCGGCGCGCTGCCACTGCTGGCCCCGATGAGCGAGGTCGCCGGCCGGTTGTCGGCCCAGGTCGGCGCCTACCACCTGATGCGCACCCACGGCGGCCGTGGGCTGCTGATGGGTGGGGTGCCCGGGG
>NZ_MLQM01000008.1:0-60597 GCF_001854525.1 Mycobacterium talmoniae | reverse complement strand
CCGCCCAACACGCCCCCGGCGGGCGTGGCCCCCGCCCGGCCCGGCGCGCGGCGAGCTGCCCGCCAAGTTGTTCGGGGCCAGCGGCGGCACGACCCGGGGCGCCGGGGCCTGGCCCCGCCCCCCGCGGACCGACAGGGGGGGACTCTGGCGTCCCGCCGAGCTGGCCCCGGTCGTGACCGCCCTGCTCGCCCGGGCGCGGCCCGCGGCCCCGGTCTACGCCCCCTGCCCCGCCCCGCCGAACGTGCGCTCACGGCGGGATTTCCCCGGTTTCCCCGCCGTGGACGCACGTTCGGCGGGGATAGTGTGCGGTGACGGCCGCGGCTGAGCCGGACGCGACTATCGGGGGCGGGCGAGGGTGCACTTCGACTGGGAGCGGTTGACCGACACGGTGTATCGGTGTCGGTTGCCCTTCCTCGACGTCACCGTCGGCCTGGTGCAGGGCAGCGCCGGGGTGCTGCTCGTCGACACCGGCAGCACCCTGGTCGAAGCGGCGGCGATCGACGCCGACGTGCGCCACATCACCGGACGCCGGGTGACCCATGTGGTGTTGACCCACAAGCACTTCGACCACGTCCTGGGTGCGCCGGTGTTCGCCGACGCCGACACGTACTGCGCACCCGAGGTCGCCGAATACCTCACGTCGGCGACCGATGAGCTGCGCGCCGACGCGCTACGCCACGGGGCCGACGTCGACGAGATCGACCGGGCGATCGCGGCCCGGCGGCCGCCGCGTCGTGCCGTCCACAACGCCGTCATCGACCTCGGCGACCGCCGGGTGACGATCACCCACCCCGGCCGTGGGCACACCACCGCGGACCTGATCGTGGTGGCGCCGGGCGACGCCGGCGACCCGGCCGTGGTGTTCTGCGGTGACCTCATCGAGGAGTCCGCGGACCCGGCGATCGATGCCGATTCCGATGTGGCGGCCTGGCCGGCCACGCTCGATCGCGTGCTGGCGATCGGTGGTCCCGACGCCCGGTACGTTCCCGGCCACGGGCGTGTGGTTGACGCGCAGTTCGTCCGCGGTCAGCGGGACTGGCTCAGCGGTCGCTAGGTGCAAGTGGCCCGCTTGCGCCGAACGTGCGCTCAGGGCGGGATTTCCGCGATTTTGTCGCCCTGGATGCACGTTCGGCGCGCAAAGGCTCCCGCGCGCAAGCCCTACGGCTCGCAGATCACCACCGGGATGACCCGGTCGGTCCAGGACTGGTAGTCCTCGAACGAGGAGTACATCTCCACCAGCTGCGGCCAGTACTGGTCGCGTTCGGCCTCGGTGGCGTCGCGGGCGGTCAACTGCAGCACCTCTCTTTTGATCTGCACCGACACCTTCGGGTTGGCCTTGAGGTTCAGGTACCACATCGGGTTGTTGGCCCGCCCGCCCTGGGAGGCCACCAGCACCACCCGGTCACCGTCGCGCAGATACAGCAGCGGGCTGACCCGCGGCTGCCCGGATTTGCGGCCGGTGGTGGTCAGCAGCGCCACCGGCGCCCCCTGCAGGAAGGTGCCGCCCAGCCTGCCGCCGGACACCTTGTAGGCCAACGTGTTGGCCCGGGACATCCACTTGATGAACAAGCCGGTGCCGGCGGAGTTGAGCGCGCGCGGGGGAGTG
Source organism: Mycobacterium talmoniae (assembly GCF_001854525.1). Classification (NCBI taxonomy): domain Bacteria; kingdom Bacillati; phylum Actinomycetota; class Actinomycetes; order Mycobacteriales; family Mycobacteriaceae; genus Mycobacterium; species Mycobacterium talmoniae. The sequence continues at coordinate 58,991 of NZ_MLQM01000008.1, read as the reverse complement.
GCCATCGGTGATCCCTAACGTGTAATGAACGGCCGGATCTGCGCCCGGATGTGGTGGATCTTGCCATCACTGGCCGGGATCACGAACGTCTCGTCCACGTGCGCACCGACCCGCCGCCCGGCCAGCGACGGCTTGGTGATGATGTCGTACCGGGTGCGCACCGCGTCGCCGTCGACGCTGACCTCCGGCGCCGTGGCCGCCGCGATCAGCCGGAACTGGGGGCCGCGGTTCAGGCTGCGGCGCAGGTGGTTTCCGGAGAAGCCGGTCTTGAGCCCCATCTCGATGCGGACGCAGTCCGGCGCGAACGGAACGTCGGAGGCGTCATGGCTGACCAGCGCGTCGATGTAGGCCTGCGCGGCCGCGATCCGTTCGGCGTCGGAGAAAACCAACTCAGATCCGCTCGATGATGGTGCCGGTGGACAGCGCCCCGCCGGCGCACATGGTGATCAGCGCGGTGGACTTGTCGGTGCGCTCCAACTCGTGCAGCGCGGTGGTGATCAGCCGGCTGCCGGTGCAGCCCACCGGATGCCCCAGCGCGATCGCCCCGCCGTTGACGTTGACCCGGTCCATGTCCGGGTTGTGCACCCGCGCCCAGGACAGCACCACCGACGCGAACGCCTCGTTGATCTCCACCAGGTCAATGTCGCCGATCTTCATGCCGGCCTTCTCCAGCACCTTGGCCGTCGACTGCACCGGCCCGTCCAGGTGGTAGTAGGGCTCGGCGCCGACGTTGGCCTGGCTGACGATCCGGGCCCGCGGCCGCAGCCCCAGGGCCTTGGCTTTGTCTTCGTCCATCCACAGCACCGCGGCGGCGCCGTCGGAGATCTGCGACGACGTCCCGGCGGTGTGGATGCCGCCCTCGAGCACCGGGTTCAGCGACGCCAGACCCTCCAGCGTGGTGTCGCGCAGCCCCTGGTCACGGCTGACCGGGGCAAGCTCGGCGGTGGGCTGCTTGTTCTCGTCGAGCACCGGCGCGGTGATCGGGGAGATCTCCCGGTCGAACCGGCCTTCCTCCCAGGCCCGTTTGGCCTTGAGCTGCGACTCCAAGCCGAACTGGTCGATGTCGGCGCGGGTGATGCCGCGCCGCTTGGCGATCCGCTCGGCGGCCTCGAACTGGTTGGGCATGTCGATGTCCCAGGATGCGGCGCGGATCGCGGCCCGGTCCGGGCCGGCGTTGGCGCCCAGCCCCACCCGGCTCATCGCCTCGATGCCGCAGGCGATCCCGACGTCGATCGCGCCGATCGCGATCAGCCCGGCTACCAGGTGGTTGGCCTGCTGCCCGCTGCCGCACTGGCAGTCGACGGTGGTGGCCCCGACGTGCTCGGGCAGGCCCGCGGTCAGCCAGGCCACCCGGCTGATGTTGTTGGACTGCTCGCCGTACTGGGTCACGCACCCGCCGATGACCTGCTCGACGTCCCCGGCGTTGATGCCGGCCTTATCTACCAGTGCTTTTTGCACCGCGCCCAGCACCTCGGTGGCGTGCAGGCCGGATAACCACCCATTACGCTTGCCGATCGGGCTGCGGGTGGCTTCGACGATCACAGGATTACCCATGCGGCCAGGCTAGAACACGTTTCATTACTCTGACAAGCGACGATGCATCACTGCCTTTTGTCTGCGGTTCAGCCATGCTTTACTGGCACTAGAACACGTTGTATTCGGCAGGAGTAGACGCATGCCTTCCCCTAATCTTCCCGCAGGGTTCGACTTCCTCAACCCCGACGTCAATGTGCGGGGCATCCCGGTCGAGGAGTTCGCCGAACTGCGTCGCAGCGCGCCGGTCCACTGGATCGAGCAGGCCCCCGGCACCGGCGGCGGCTTCCACGACGGCGGGTACTGGGCCATCACCAAGCACAAGGACGTCAAGGAAATCTCGCTGCGCAGCGACGTCTTCTCCAGCTTCGAAAACTGCGTGATCCCGCGGTTCAACGACGACATCGCCCGGGAGAACATCGAGGTTCAACGGTTCGTGATGTTGAACATGGATGCGCCGCACCACACCCGGCTGCGCAAGATCATCTCCCGCGGGTTCACCCCCCGCGCGGTCGGCCGGCTGCGCGACGAGCTCAACGAGCGGGCGCAAAACATCGTCAAGGCGGCCGCGGCCAACGGCTACGGCGACTTCGTCGAGCAGGTGTCGTGCGAGCTGCCGCTGCAGGCCATCGCCGGCCTGCTCGGGGTGCCGCTGGAAGACCGGGACAAGCTGTTCCGCTGGTCCAACGAGATGACCGGCAGCGAGGACCCCGAATACGCCGACATCGACCCGCAGGCGTCGTCGTTCGAGCTGATCACCTACGCCATGCAGCTGGCCGCCGCCAAGGCCGAGAACCCCGGCGAGGACATCGTCACCACGCTGATCAACGCCGACATCGACGGAGAGAAGCTCTCCGACGACGAGTTCGGGTTCTTCATGGTGATGCTGGCGGTGGCCGGCAACGAGACCAGCCGCAACTCGATCACCCACGGCATGATGGCGTTCGCCGAGCACCCCGATCAGTGGGAGCTGTTCAAAAAGGAGCGCCCGGCCACCGCCGTCGACGAGATCGTCCGGTGGGCCACCCCGGTCAGCTGTTTCCAGCGGACCGCGCTGGAGGACTACGAGCTGTCCGGGGTGACGGTCAAGAAGGGCCAGCGGGTGGTGATGTTCTACCGGTCGGCCAACTTCGACGAGGAGGTGTTCGACGACCCGTTCACCTTCAACATCCTGCGCGACCCCAACCCGCACGTCGGGTTCGGCGGCACCGGCGCCCACTACTGCATCGGCGCCAACCTGGCCCGGATGACGATCGAGCTGATCTTCAACGCGATCGCCGACCACATGCCCGACCTGACCCCGCTGGCCCAGGCCGAGCGGCTGCGATCGGGCTGGCTCAACGGCATCAAGCATTGGCAGGTCGACTACAGCGGCAAGTGCCCGGTCGCGCACTAAGCGCCGCAGCGAACCAAGGAGCAGACGGGTGGATTTCAATCCAGACCCAGCGCAGCAGGCTGTCGCCGACGTCGTCACCTCGGTGCTGGACCGGGACAACAGCTGGGACGCACTGGTCGCCGGTGGCGTGACCGCGCTGCCGGTGCCGGAACGCCTCGGCGGCGACGGCGTCGGCCTGCCCGAGGTGGCGACCGCGCTCACCGAAATCGGTCGGCGCGGCACCATTAGCCCGGCGCTGGCCACCCTCGGTCTGGGGGTGCTGCCGCTGCTGGAGTTGGCCTCCGACGCGCAGCAGGACCGCTACCTGGCCGGGGTGGCCAAGGGCGCGGTGCTGACCGCGGCGCTGAACGAGCCGGGCGCCCCGCTGCCGGAGCGGCCTGGGGTCACGTTGACCGAAAACCGACTGTCCGGCACCAAGATCGCGGTCCCGTACGCCGAACAGGCGGACTGGCTGGTGGTCACCGCCGAGGGCGGGATCGCGGTGATCTCACCCACCGCTGACGGGGTGCAGCTGACCAAGACGCCGACCTCCAACGGCTCCGACGAGTACGTGGTGGTGTTCACCGACGCGCCGGTCGACGGCGTGCTCGACGGCGCCACCGCGCACCGGGTCAACCAGCTCGCGCTGGCCGCGGTCGGCGCGTTCGTGTCCGGCCTGGTCGCGGGTGCGCTGCGGCTGACCGCCGACTATGTCGGCACCCGCGAGCAGTTCGGCAAGCCGCTGTCCACCTTCCAGACCGTCGCCGCGCAACTCGCCGAGGTCTACATCGCGTCGCGGACCATCACCCTGGCGGCGACCTCGGTGATCTGGTTGCTGTCGCAGGGCCGTGACGCCGCCGACGACCTCGACGTGCTCGGCTACTGGATCACCTCGCAGGCGCCGCCGGTGATGCAGACCTGCCATCACCTGCACGGCGGGATGGGCATGGACATCGACTACCCGATGGACCGCTACTTCTCCTCGATCAAGGACCTGACCCGGCTGCTGGGCGGCCCGTCGCATCGTCTCGACCTGGTGGGAGCGCAATGTACGTCGATCTGACCCCCGAGCAGCGGGCGCTGCAAGCCGAACTGCGGGAGTACTTCGCCAATCTGATCTCCTCGGACGAGGCCAAGGCGATGCAGTCCGACCGGCACAATGCGGCCTACCGCGCGGTCATCAAGCGGATGGGCGCCGACGGCAAGCTCGGCGTGGGCTGGCCCAAGGAGTTCGGCGGGCTGGGTTTCGGTCCGATCGAACAGCAGATCTTCGTCAACGAGGCCCAACGCGCCGACGTCCCGCTGCCGGCGGTCACCCTGCAGACCGTCGGCCCGACGCTGCAGGTGTACGGCAGCGAGGCGCAGAAGAAGAAGTTCCTGCCGGCGATCCTGGCCGGGGAGGTGCACTTCGCGATCGGCTACACCGAACCGGAGGCCGGCACCGACCTGGCGTCGCTGCGCACCACCGCGGTCCGGCACGGCGACGAGTACATCGTCAACGGGCAGAAGGTGTTCACCACCGGCGCCCACGACGCCGACTACATCTGGCTGGCGTGCCGCACCGACCCGGACGCGGTCAAGCACAAGGGGATTTCGATCCTGATCGTGGACACCAAGGATCCGGGCTACTCGTGGACGCCGATGATCCTGTCCGACGGTGCGCATCACACCAACGCCACCTACTACAACGACGTCCGCGTCCCGGCCGACATGCTGGTCGGCGAGGAGAACGGCGGCTGGCGGCTGATCACCACCCAGCTCAACAACGAGCGGGTGATGCTCGGGCCGGCCGGCCGGTTCGGCGGCATCTACGACCGGGTGCGGGCCTGGGCGGCCAAACCGGGCGCTAACGGGGTGAGGCCGATCGAGCAGGACGACGTCAAACGCGCGCTCGGGGAGCTGCACGCCACCTGGCGGATCAACGAGCTGTTGAATTGGCAGGTGGCCGCCGCCGGCGAGACCATCGATGTCGCCGACGCCGCCGCCACCAAAGTGTTCGGCACCGAACGGATTCAGCGGGCCGGCCGGTTGGCCGAGGAGATCGTCGGCAAGTACGGCAACCCCGCCGACGAGGACACCGCCGAGCTGATGTCCTGGTTGGACAGCCAGACCAAACGCAATCTGGTGATCACCTTCGGTGGCGGCGTCAACGAGGTGATGCGCGAAATGATCGCCGCCTCGGGGCTGCGGGTGCCGAGGGTGCCGCGATGAGCGACCTGGCCGCCGGCATCGAAAAGCTCAAATCCACCGGCCCCAGCAAGCCGCGGATGGGTCGGGATCCGGTGAACCAGGCGATGATCCATCACTGGGTCGACGCGATCGGCGATGCCAACCCGATCTACGTCGACGAGGCGGCCGCCCGCGCCGCCGGACATCCCGGCATCGTCGCCCCGCCGGCGATGATCCAGGTGTGGACCATGATGGGGCTTTCCGGGGTGCGCCCCGACGACGACCCGCTGGGCAAGATCATCGAGCTGTTCGACAGCGCCGGGTATGTCGGCGTGGTCGCGACCAACTGCGAGCAGACCTACCACCGCTACCTGCGGCCCGGCGAAGAGGTCAGCGTCACCGCCGAGATCACCGACATCGTCGGCCCCAAACAGACCGCGCTGGGGGAGGGCTACTTCATCAACCAGCGCATCGCCTGGCAGGTCGGCGACGAGGATGTCGCCGAAATGATGTGGCGCATCATGAAGTTCATTCCGGCCGATCGGCAATCCGCCGCGGCGCCGGTACCGGAGGACCTGGACCCGGACAAGATGATGCGCCCGGCGTGGTCGCGGGACACCCAGTTCTTCTGGGACGGCGTGGCCGCCCACGAGCTGCGCATCCAACGCCGCCCGGACGGAAGCCTGGTGCATCCGCCGGTGCCCGCGGTGTGGGCCGACAAATCCGAGCCGATCGACTATGTGGTGGCTGCCGGCACCGGCACGGTGTTTTCCTACGTGGTGCACCACGCCCCCAAGGTGCCCGGCCGCAGCCTGCCGTTCGTGATCGCGCTGGTCGAACTCGACGAAGGGGTGCGGATGCTCGGTGAGCTGCGTGGCGTCGACCCCGCCGCCGTGCAGATCGGAATGCCGGTCCGCGCAACGTATCTCGACTTCCCGGCCAGCGACGTCGGGCCGGCCTGGACCCTCTACGCCTGGGAGAAGGACGCATGAGCGCCGCGCCAGCGACGATGCAGAGCGAAGCGATGAGGAGGAGCGGCGCATGAGCGCGCCGACGGTAGCGGTGGGCACCAAGCTGCCCGAACTCAAACTGTACGGCGACCCGACGTTCATCGTGTCCACCGCGATCGCCACCCGCGACTACCAGGACGTGCACCACGACCGGGATAAGGCGCAGGCCAAGGGATCCAAGGACATCTTCGTCAACATCCTCACCGACACCGGCCTGGTGCAGCGCTACCTCACCGACTGGGCCGGCCCCACCGCGCGGATCCGTTCGATCGGGCTGCGGCTGGGGGTGCCGTGGTATGCCTACGACACCGTGACCTTCACCGGCGAGATCACCGGCATCGAGGACGGGCTGATCACGGTGAAAGTGGTGGGGAGCAACAGCCTGGGCGACCATGTCATCGCCACGGGCACACTGACGATCGGGGAGGCGTGATGCTGTCCGGGAAGGCCGCGATCGCCGGGATCGGTGCCACCGATTTCTCCAAGCAGTCCGGCCGCAGCGAGCTGCGGCTGGCCGCCGAGGCGGTGCTCGACGCGCTCGACGATGCGGGGCTGACCCCGGCCGATGTCGACGGCCTGTGCACGTTCACGATGGACTCCAACCTGGAGACCGCGGTCGCGCGCTCCACCGGGATCGGGGAGCTGAAGTTCTTTTCCCAGATCGGCTACGGCGGTGGCGCCGCGGCGGCGACCGTGCAGCAGGCCGCGCTGGCGGTGGCCACCGGGGTCGCCGAAGTCGTGGTGGCCTACCGGGCCTTCAATGAGCGTTCGGAGTTCCGGTTCGGCCAGGTGATGACCGGCCTGACCGTCAACGCCGATTCCCGCGGGGTGGAGTACAGCTGGTCCTACCCGCACGGGTTGAGCACGCCGGCTGCGTCGGTGGCGATGATCGCCCAGCGCTACATGCACGAATACGGGGCCACCAGCGCGGATTTCGGGGCGGTGTCGGTGGCGGACCGCAAGCATGCGGCCACCAACCCCAAGGCGCACTTCTACGGCAAGCCGATCACCATCGAGGATCACCAGAACTCGCGGATGATCGCCGACCCGCTGCGGCTGCTGGACTGCTGCCAGGAGACCGACGGTGGGGTGGCGATCGTGGTAACCACCCCGGAGCGGGCCAAAGACCTCAAGCACCGGCCGGCGATCATCGAGGCGGCCGCGCAGGGCTCGGGCGCCGACCAGTTCACCATGTACTCGTATTACCGCGAGGAGCTCGGCCTGCCCGAGATGGGGCTGGTGGGCCGCCAGCTGTGGGCGCAGTCCGGCCTGGCGCCGACCGACATCCAGACCGCGGTGCTCTACGACCACTTCACCCCGTACACGCTGATCCAGTTGGAGGAGCTGGGTTTCTGCGGCAAGGGCGAGGCCAAGGACTTCATCGCCGGCGGGGCCATCGAGCTCGGCGGCCGGCTGCCGATCAACACCCACGGCGGCCAGCTCGGCGAGGCCTACATCCACGGCATGAACGGCATCGCCGAAGGGGTACGGCAGCTGCGCGGCACCTCGGTCAACCAGGTCGACGGCGTCGAGCACGTGCTGGTCACCGCCGGCACCGGGGTGCCCACCTCCGGCCTGATCCTGGGTTAGTCCTCCCGCGACCGTGCGTGTCCCCGGCCGACACGCCGTGCGGAACACCGTTTCTGCGCACGCGCACGGGGCAGTGGACGGCATCGACTCACACACAAACTGAAGTGACGCGATCGCCGGTCCGTGGCATGCTGCGGCCGTGGGGGAGTCATCGGATAACCCGCTGGCAGAGTTCACCCGCTGATGTCGCGGCGCACGGGTGATGAGGATCGTCCACCGCCGCGGGTCAAGGGCATGCTCGGGCCGAGTACCGACGACGATTTCGGGAAGTTCGGAGGCTACCGACCCCCGGCGCTGCGCAGCCAGATCGACGAGTTCGCTGTGGCTTACGCGCAATTGGTGCTCGATGGAAACGTGACGCCCGAGGAATCGCGGGCGATCGCGAAAAAGGTCCGCTTGGCGCTGCGCCAGGGCAGGCACTACATCGTGATCGAGCATGGTGGTCATCGACACGGCACCGGTTGGGGCAAATCGGAGTTCGCCCCAGGTTGGGGCGACGCCGACGTTATCGACTTCACCCGCGGCATCGTGGACAACCCGACGATTGCGACCGAAAGTCCGCGGGGATTCAAGCTGCACGGCACCTATCGAGGCGTACAGGGCGTCGTCGTGGTCAATACGACCGGTGGCGGCCGCTGGTACATCGCGACCGCGTACCCAACCGGACTACCATGACGAGCGTGGACGGAGCCGAATTGGTGGCACGGTTGTACGACCGGTACGCCTCGGCGCTGTCCGAATCCCAGCGCGCGGATATGGACTGCCTGATCCACGAGGAAGCCCTGGTGGCGCTTATCGACCTGCTGTACCTCGGCTTGGACCGTGGCGACCTGCAATCGCCTGAAGTCAGTGCGGGTCTAGAGTTGGCCCGCGCCGGCAAGTTTCTGAAGTCCAGCGATGACCTTGCCGCCCGGTTAGCCGAGTACCAGCGCACCCACGTCGCGGTCTAGCTGGAGGTGCTGGGCGCCAGCTGGTCCGGGCAGTACGACCGCACCGCGATGCCGACAAACCGGGCCGCGTGGTCGTGCGTGAGTTCGGGGTTGCGGGCCCGCAGGATGGCGAGGACCTCCGGCGCCGGCTGGCCGTCGGTGATCAACCGGCACACCGTTTTGGCGCTGGTGATGACCTGATCGGCGTCGGTGTAGGTGATGCCCGCGGCTTGCAGGGAGGCCAGGAAGGCCGCGTCGGTGTCCGGGTCGCCGTGCGCGGGCCCGGCGAGGCCGATTGCGACGGCCACGCTCGCCAGCGCCACTCGCAGTCTCACCGGTCCTCCCGCTGTTGCAGCGTGGAAAACCCCAGGATATCGCCGTTACCCGGCGGCGCGCACCAACTCCACCCCGGTCAGCACCGCCGCGTTGTCCCGGGCCGGCGCCACCACGGTGGCCACGAAGCGGCCGTCGTCCTTCCAGATCGCGGCCCGCAGCGTCTCACCCGGAAACACCACACCGGCGAACCGGGCGCCGTAGGAGCCCACCGCGCCGGCGTCCCCGTCCAGCAGCGTGTCGACGATCGCCTTGCAGGTCATGCCGTAGGTGCACAGGCCGTGCAGGATCGGGCGGTCAAAGCCGGCGGCGGCGGCGAACTCCGGGTCGCTGTGCAGCGGGTTGCGGTCCCCGCAGAGCCGGTACAGCAGCGCCTGCTGTGGCAGCACCGGGATGTCCACCTCGAAATCCGGGGCCCGGTCCGGCGCGGCCGCCGACGTCGACGGGCCCCGCTCGCCGCCGAATCCGCCTTCGCCGCGGGCGAAGATCGACCGCTTCTGCGTCCACAGCACGGTGCCGTCCGGGGCGGTGGCGGTGGTCTCCGACCAGATCACCGCGGCCTTGCCCTTGTCCCAGATGTCGGTGAACCGGGTGACCGCGGTCGCCGAGCCCGACGGCGGCAGCGGTGCCGGCGCGGAGATGCCCTCGCTGGCGTGCAGCACCCTGCTCAATTCGATGTCGATGCCCGGAAACTGCACCGTGGGCGGCTCGGTCATGTGGAAGCTGGCCGCGACGTTGCCGAACGTCGGCAGCACCTGCGGGGTGTTGTCGACCAGGTAGCGCAGTTCCCGCGGGCTCATCGGGTCCGCGCCGGCGCCCAACCCGAGGTGGTAGAGCTGGATATCGCTGCTGGTCCACGAGAATTCGATCGGCTCCAGCTCCGCGCCCAGCGCGACATCGAGATCGATGGGCATATCAGGCCTTTCCCGCAAGGTGGAGTGCCGCCAGGTAACCGAACGTCATCGCCGGCCCGATGGTGCCGCCCGGACCGGGATAGGTGTGGCCCATCACCGGGGCGCTGACGTTGCCGGCGGCGTATAGGCCTTCGATGACGCTGTCGTCGTCGCGCAGCGCCCGGCCGTGTACATCGGTGCGGATACCGCCCTTGGTGCCCAGGTCGCCGGGCACCATCTTGGCGGCGTAGAACGGTCCCTGGCTGATCTCGCCGAGGTTGGGGTTCGGCTTGTTGGTCGGGTCCCCGTAGTAGCGGTCGTACGCGCTTTCACCGCGGTGGAAGTCTTCGTCGACGCCGCTGCGGGCGAAGCCGTTGAAGCGCTGAACGGTGTCCACGAACGCCTCGGCGGGCAGCCCGGTCTTGGCGGCCAGCTCCTCCAGGGTGTCGGCGGCGACGATGACCTCCGATTCCAGCCACTTCTTCGGGAAACGTTGTCCGGGCTGCAATCCGGCGAAGATGTAGCGGTCCCGGTAGCGCTGGTCGAACACCAGCCAGGCCGGGATGTTCTCGCCGGGGCCCGGGCCCTGCCCGTACTGGCCGCCGTACATGTGGTGGCAGGCCTCGACGTAGGGCATGGACTCGTTCATGAAGCGCTTACCGGACATGTTGACGATGATCGAGCCCGGCGAGTTGCGCTCGGACAGCGCGAACCACGGCGCACCCGGCAGCGGCACCGTCGGCCCCCACCAGGCGTCCTCCATGATGTCCAGTGCGGCGCCGAGCTTCTCGCCGGCCAGGATGCCCTCGCCGGTGTTGGCCTTGGCGCCGACCGTCCACTCGGTGGTGATCGGGGCGCGCTGGTACTTCACCCGCATCTGCTCGTTGTGCTCGAACCCGCCGCTGGCCAGGATCACCCCGCGCCGCGCCCGAATCAGTTCCGGCTCGGCCGATTCCGAGCCGGCCGTGTCCCGGACATAGATGCCGCGCACCACCCCGTCCTCGACGTACAGGTCGGTCAGCGCGGTGTTCAGCCGCACCGGCACCCCGGCCTGCTTGAGGCCGATGCGCAGCGGCGCGATCAGGGCCCGGCCCATCCCGACCAGGTTTTTGCCGGTGGCCTGCGCCCACATGGTGCGCACACCGACCTTCACACTGCGCAGCACCCCGCGTGGATGGCGTTTGAGCTGGTTGAGCCGGACGTAATCCTGCTGCATCACCACGACATTGAGCGGCACCTTGCCGTACGCCGGCTCCAGGCCGGGCAGGTCGGCGCCAAGCTTCTTGGCGTTGAACGGCTTCGGCTCGATCGAGCGCCCGGTCGGCTTGCCGCCCGGGGTCTCCGGGTAGTAGTCGGCGTAGCCGGGCACCCAGCACATCTTCAGCGGCGAATGCTTGAGCACGAACGACAACATCTCCGGGCCGCGCTGCAAGTAGGTGTCGATCTTCTCGGCCGGAACCACGTCGCCGACGATCGCGTGCAGATAGGTGCGGGCGGCGTCGGCGGTGTCGCGGACCCCGTCACGCTGCAGCACCTCGTTGTTCGGGATCCACACGCCACCGCCCGAGCGGGCGGTGGAGCCGCCATAGTGTGCGGCCTTCTCGACGACTACTGTTGAGAGACCCTGGTGAGCGGCGGTGAGGGCGGCGACCATGCCCGCGCCGCCGCTGCCGACCACGACGACGTCGTACTCCTGACCTGTCATGTAGAACACGTTATAGAATTGCCCCGTCCGGGCGCTAGTTGCCCGGTCACAACGATGAGGGGACTTTGCGAAATGCTCACCGTCCAGATCCGTGACGAGCTGGCCGCCGACCTGGCCCAGGCCGAGCGCAGCCAAGTCCCGATCTCCCCGTTGACGACGGCATATCCGGACATCGACGTGGTCGACGCCTACGAGATCCAGTTGATCAATATCCGCCAGCGGGTCGCCGAAGGGGCCCGGGTGGTCGGCCACAAGGTCGGGCTGTCGTCGCTGGCCATGCAGCAGATGATGGGCGTCGACGAGCCGGACTACGGGCACCTGCTCGACGAGATGGAAGTCTTCGAGCACACCCCGGTCAAGGCAGCGAAATACCTGGCCCCGCGCGTCGAGGTCGAGGTCGGGTTCATCCTGGCGCACGACCTGCCGGGGGCGGGCTGCACCGAGGACGACGTGCTGGCCGCCACCGCGGCGTTCGTGCCGTCGATCGAGCTGATCGACACCCGGATCACCGACTGGCAGATCAAGCTGTGCGACACCATCGCCGACAACGCCTCGTCGGCCGGGTTTGTGCTGGGGCAGGCCCGGGTGGCGCCGGCCGACATCGACATCACCAGCATCGACGCGGTGTTGACCAAGAGCGGGGAAGTGGTGGCCAAGGGCCGCAGCGACGCGGTGCTGGGCAATCCGGTCACCGCGGTCGCGTGGCTGGCCCGCAAGGTGGAGAGCTTCGGGGTGCGGCTGAAGGCCGGCGACATCGTGTTGCCCGGCTCGTGCACCCGAGCGATCGACGCCCGGCCCGGGGATGATTTTGTCGCCGACTTCACCGGATTGGGTTCGGTCCGGCTGGTTTTCGAGTAGAGGAGCGTTAATGCCTGCTAAAGCGTCGGTCGCGATCGTCGGGTCCGGCAATATCAGCACCGATCTGCTGTACAAGCTGCTGCGGTCGGACTGGTTGGAGCCGCGGTGGATGGTCGGAATCGATCCGGAGTCCGAGGGGCTGGCCCGGGCCCGCAAGCTGGGGCTGGAGACCACCCACGAGGGGGTGGACTGGCTGTTGGCGCAGGACGAGAAACCCGACCTGCTGTTCGAGGCCACCAGCGCCTACGTGCACCGCGACGCCGCCCCGCGCTACGCCGAGGCCGGCATCCGGGCCATCGACTTGACCCCGGCCGCCGTCGGCCCGGCGGTGATCCCGCCGGCCAACCTGCGCGAGCACCTGGACGCCCCCAACGTCAACATGATCACCTGCGGTGGGCAGGCCACCATCCCGATCGTGTACGCGGTGTCCCGGGTGGTGCCGGTGCCCTACGCCGAGATCGTGGCCAGCGTGGCCAGCGTCAGCGCCGGGCCGGGCACCCGTGCCAACATCGACGAGTTCACCAAGACCACCTCGGCCGGCGTGCAGACCATCGGCGGTGCCCAGCGGGGCAAGGCGATCATCATCCTCAACCCGGCCGACCCGCCGATGATCATGCGCGACACCATCTTCTGCGCGATCCCCGAGGACGCCGACCGCGACGCCATCGCCCAGTCGATCCACGACGTCGTCAAAGAGGTGCAGAGCTACGTGCCGGGTTACCGGTTGCTCAACGAGCCGCAGTTCGACGACCCGTCGATCAACTCCGGCGGCCAGGCCCTGGTCACCACGTTCGTCGAGGTGGAGGGCGCCGGGGATTACCTGCCGCCGTACGCGGGGAACCTGGACATCATGACCGCCGCCGCCACCAAGGTCGGCGAGGAAATCGCCAAGGAATCACTGTCGGCCACCGCAGGAGGCACCCGATGAGCACCGATATCTTCTTCAATCCGGTGTGGGACGTCCGCATCACCGACACCAGCCTGCGCGACGGCAGCCACCACAAACGCCACCAGTTCACCAAGGAGGAGGTCGGTGCCATCGTCGCGGCGATCGACGCCGCCGGGGTGCCGGTGATCGAGGTGACCCACGGCGACGGGCTGGGCGGGTCCAGCTTCAACTACGGGTTCTCCAAAACCCCGGAGCAGGAGCTGATCAAGCTGGCCGCCGAGACGGCCAACGACGCCAAGATCGCGTTCTTGATGCTGCCCGGGGTGGGCACCAAGGAGGACATCAAGGAGGCCCAGGGCAACGGTGGGTCGATCTGCCGGATCGCCACCCACTGCACCGAGGCCGACGTGTCCCGCCAGCACTTCGGGCTGGCCCGCGAGCTGGGCCTGGAAACCGTCGGGTTCTTGATGATGGCGCACACCATCCCGCCGGAGAAGCTGGCCGCGCAGGCCCGGATCATGGCCGACGCGGGCTGTCAGTGCGTGTACGTGGTCGACTCGGCCGGGGCGCTGGTGCTCGAAGGGGTGCGCGACCGGGTGGCGGCGTTGGTCGCCGAACTCGGCGACGACGCCCAGGTCGGCTTCCACGGTCACGAAAACCTGGGGCTGGGGGTGGCCAACAGCGTGGAGGCGGTGCGCGCGGGCGCCAAGCAGATCGACGGCTCGGTGCGCCGGTTCGGTGCCGGCGCCGGTAACGCGCCGGTCGAGGCGCTGATCGGGGTGTTCGACAAGATCGGGGTCAAGACCGGCATCGACTTCTTCGACATCGCCGACGCCGCCGAGGACGTGGTGCGCCCGGCGATGCCGGCCGAATGCGTGCTGGACCGCAACGCGCTGGTGATGGGTTACTCCGGGGTGTACTCCAGCTTTCTCAAGCACGCCGTGCGCCAGGGTGAGCGCTACGGGGTGCCCGCCCACGAGCTGCTGCACCGCGCCGGGCAGCGCAAGCTCATCGGCGGCCAGGAGGATCAGCTCATCGACATCGCGCTGGAGATCAAACGCGAACAGGGTGCCGCGGCCGCGGGGTGACCTGCCGGGCCGTGGGGAACGGCACAGGCGGCGCAAAGGTCGCGCGAGTAACCTGGCCCGCATGAGCACATCCAACACAGCCGGCCCTCGTCGCCGCGGGCTGTACGGCCTGCTCGCCGGCGGGTTCCTGACTGCGACCGCCGCGACGGTGATCGCGCTCCCGTTGGCGGGCCCGGCCAGCGCGGATCCCCCGTGCGATCAGACCGTCGGCAACACCATCGACGACTACCTGCAGCGCCATCCGGACCTGCACCGGGAGCTGCAGGCCAAGTCGGAGGCCGAGGGCGGTAACGGCAACGTCATCGACTACCTGAACCGGCACCCGGACGTGCGGCAGCATCTGATCGATCTGTCGCAGCAGTGCGTGCCGTAGCTGGTCAGCGGGCGGACAGTCGCATTCCGTCGCGGATGCTTACGGTTTGGATGCGCCAACCTGCCGGGGTGCGGGTGTAGGTGAGGTCGGCGCTGAGGTAGGCCGCGCCGCGGTCGTTGTCGATGATTGAGGCGACCCACATCAGCCAGGTGCCGGTGGCGGCGTCGCCATCGATCGTGATGGCTGGGTTGAGGAACGTGTGCATGGCGAAGCTGACGGCTGCCGTTGCTGCCGGGAGTTCGGTGGCGATGGCCGCTGCACCGTGGGTAGCTGGGCTTCCAGGAATTTCGACGCTGGCGTCGGCGACGAAGAGGTGCGGGATCGCATCAAGAGTGAGTTTCTTGCCGTTCCATTGGTTGGTCGCGTCGGCGTAGCGTGCGGTGAGGTCGGTGATCGCCTGGATGTCTTCCAGACGACGCAGACGGCGCGACAACGGTGAGAACCCCATGGCCGCGGTCTGGAGGGCGGCGGTCAGGGCTGCGGTTCGGCTGGTAGGTGGCGTGCGGGCGCGCCAGGCGACGTAGCCGTCGGGCCGGATCAGCGCCGCGCCGCCGGGGCCCAGCCCGTAGGCGATCCTGAATTGCGCCGCGGCATCCGGGGCGGTGGCGGCGTCGATGTGGGTGAACGCGGCGGATACACCCAGCTCGGCGGTGGCGCGTGCGGCGGCGAGTTCCCAGGCGTGGTCGTCGGAGACCAGCACCCAACCGCGACCGAATTCGTCGAGGAGCGAACGGTGCGCCGTCGTGTCGAGCCACAGGTGCGGGGCGCGGGTGCCGGGTTGGCCGGTCCACTGGTCGGGCCGGCGCGCGGGGGGTAGGTCAGCGCCGGTCTCGGGCAGCGCGGCCGATCGGTAGAGCTGGCCGAGTTCCATGGCGGTGTCGTCGATGATCGGCACCGCGGATTCGGGGGCGTCCAGGAACGCTTTGTAGTCGGCGCGGGCGAAGAGCTGGTCGTGACGCAGCCAGGCGATCGGTCGGCGTTCACTGTCGTAGGTGTCGAGCAGTTCGGGGCGGCTGGTGCCGCCAAGGACCGCGGCCAGCTTCCAGCTCAGGTTGTGGGCGTCTTCGATGCCGGTGTTGGCTCCGTAGCCGCCGCGGTTGGGCGGCAGTTGATGGGCGGCGTCGCCGGCCAGGAAGACGCGGCCGTAGCTGAACTGGTCGGCGATCGCCGCGGCGAGTTCCCAGCGTCCGGTGGTGATGAGGTCGATCGGAACGTTGCTGCGGCCGACGGCCTGTCGTACCACGGCGCGCTGCTCGTCCTCGGTGCGTTCGGTGTCGTCACCGAGCATCAGCACCCAACGACCGTCGGAGTAGGTGGTCAGAAACGCTTTGAGGTCGGCGTGGTCGATCTCGAACTGCACCACGCCGTGGCGCAAATAGTCTTGCAGGGGCGCACGGAACAGGATGCTGCGCTGCACGGAGAGCAATCCACGTCCACCGCGGCCGATGCCGAGGGTGTTTCTGATGGTGCTGGATCCGCCGTCGGCGGCAACCAGATAGTCGGCGCGCATCCGGTATTGCGACCCGTCGTCGCCGCGGTTCAGGACAGCCGTGACCCCGTCGTCGTCCTGGTCGAAGGCGATCAGTTTGGTGCCCAGGCGGAGGTCGGCGCCGAGCTCGATCGCTCGGGCACGCAGCAGGGATTCGAGGCGGTCCTGAGCGATCGCGGTGCCGTGCACCGGGGAGAAGTCGTCAGGGGAGCCGCCCTGGGCGTGTGGTGTCCAGGGGTATTCCTCATGCCAGGCTCCGGCGAGGCTTTCGACGCGGGCCCGCCGCGGTGGCCCGCCCCGTTCCACGCTGCGGGGCACCTCGATGCCCACGCTGCGGAACAACTCCAGGGTGCGGGTGGTATAGCCGATGGCCCGGGGATGCACCGAACTGCCGGTGTGGCGTTCCACCAACACCGTCGGCACCCGGTGCCAGGCCAAGAACACCGCGGCCGACAAGCCGACCAGGCTGCCGCCCACGATCAGGACCGGGGTGTTGTCGTGGTCTCGCGAGGTGTCCATCGCCCCAGCAAAACATGATTGACTCAAAAAAACAACTGACTAAAGGTATTGAAGCGATAAATCAGGTGGTTATGATCCGGGGATGACGGCAAAGCCACTGGGCCGGCGGGAGCGGAAGAACGCGCAGACGCGGCGAGCGCTGGCCGAGGCCGCGGCGCGGCTCTTCCTGGCCAAGGGCTACGACCAGGTCAGCGTCAAGGAGATCGCCGACGCGGTCGACGTCTCGGTGCCCACACTGTTCAACCACGTTCCCGACGGCAAGGAAGCGGTGATGTTCGACGACGGCATCGAACGCCGGGAAAGCCTGCTGGCCGCGGTCCACCACCGCGCCGAGGGGACGTCGGTGATGGCGGCCTTGCGCGAATTCATGTCCGGCCGTGGACCGTTCATCGTCGACCCGACGCCGGAGATGCGCGAGCGCACCGAGCTCATCGTGAACACCCCCGCGTTGCGGGACTATTCACGCAAACTCTGGATCCGGTGTGAAGCGCCCCTCGCCGAAGCCATCGCCGCCGAGCTCGGCCGCCCGCCCGACGATATGACCGCCCGCGCGGCGGCACGCTACGTCCTGGAAATCCCGCAATTCGTCGTCAACGAACCAGACCGGCTCGCCGCCCTCAACGCAGTGTTCGATCTGCTCGAATACGGTCTACCCACCGCCGACCCCGCGCCTTGACTTGACCGGGGCGGAAGTCTCAACTGGTCGCCGCCCGGAACGCGGCAACGAGTTCGGTCAGCAGATCGCGCGCCTGCCCGACGTCGCGGGGCAGCGAGCAGGTGACCCGCACATCGGTGACCCCGGCCGCGATCAACGCCGGCGCCGACGCCACCGTCGCCCCGAGGTCGACGGAACCATCGGCTCGCTTGACCGTGGTGGCGTGACCGAGCACCTGCAGCTCGGTGGGATCGCCGCCGAGGTCGGCGATCTTGTCCTTCATCGTGGCGATCGCCCCGGCCGGATCGGCGATGGCCGGACCCCACGGGATCCAGCCCCGCCCGAAGCGCCGCAACCGGCGCGCGACCGCGTCGTTGACGGTGCCGCTGACCCAGATCGGCACCCCGCCGGCCTGCACCGGTTTGGGCATCTGGTGAATGCGCTCGAACGCCAACTCCGGTGCGCGATACGTGCTGCGCTGCTGGGTCCACGGCGCGTCGCACACCTCCAGGGTGTGATCGAGCAGCCGGCCGCGGCGCTCAAACGGCAGGCCGGCCGCCTGGTACTCCTCGCGCTGCCAGCCCACCCCGACCCCGAGATCGACCCGGCCGCCGGACAGCACATCCAAGGTGGCGACCTGCCTGGCCAGCACCGCGGGACGGCGCAGCGCCGCCAGCAGCACCGCGGTGCCGAGCCGGATGCGGGTGGTGAGCGCGGCCAGCGCGGTGAGCACGGTCAGCGGCTCCAGCCACTGCCCGTCCGGTCCGGTGGGTTGGCGGCCGCCGGCGATCCCGCCCAGCGCCGGGTCGCCGTAGGCGTCCAGGTTCTCGCCGAACGCGATGTGATCGGAGACGACGACGCGGTCCACCCCGGCGGCGTCCATCGCCTGCCCCAACGCCAGCGTCGCACCCCAGTCGTGGTCCGGGTCGTCGGTGAACGTGCGCAGCTGCAGCGAGATCTGCGGCGAGAGCGACATGAGCATCCTTCTACGCGTCGAAAACCGGTTTGGACCCGCCCAGCTGGGCGGTCACCGCGTCGGCGGCCGCGGTCAGGCCGCGGGCCCATTTGGTGATCTCGGTGTCGGTCAACGCCCGGCCGATCTGCAGGGACACCACCATCACCTGGCGCTGGTGGTGGTCGTAGACCGGCGCCGCGATCACGCTGATGTCGTGCCGCTGCCGCCCGGAGGTGCCGGCCTCGCCGCGCAGGTAGACCCGCTCTCCGATGTCGGCGACCAGTTCGCCGAGCAGCGCCTGCAACTCGGCGGGCAGGGTGGACGACATGCCGGCCATCAGCGCATACAGCCGGCGGCCGCCGGGGGTGAGCCGTTCGACCAGGTAGCCCTGCGCGCGGCATTCGGCGACGACGCGGTCCAGCCGCTGGCCGTCGGTGCGCAGCGGGATGGTCGGTTCGCGGGCCAGCCACCCGCGCAGCGCCGCGTCGTCCCACAGCACGAACATCAGCCCCACCGGCGGCGCGAACGGATAGCTCTGCCCGACCCGCACCCCCGGTTTGGCTCCGGGCGGGGCGACCAGCTCCAGCAGGGTGATGCGGTCATCGATGACCGCGGCCAGCGCGGCGGTGGTGCTGAACGCCGCCGACAGCCGCCGCAGCTCCTCGCGGGCGGCCGGGCTGACCCGCATCGACTCCTGGGCGGTGTGCCCCAACCCGATCAGCGCCGGTCCCAGCCGGTAGGTCTTGTCCTGGGGGTCGCGGACCAGGTAGCCGGCGTCGGTCAGCGTGGTCACGATCCCCAGGCAGGTCGGCTTGCTCAGGTCCAGCCGCCGGGCCAGTTCGGACAGGCCGAACTGGTCGTGCGGATGCTGGGCCAAAAAGTCCAAGATGGCGACCACGCGGCTGGTGGGCGGGGAGGCCCGACCCGATGACTCACCCGGTGGCATTCCAAAATACTAACGCAGCGATCCAGATCTGTACCGACGCGCCCGTTGACTCAAACTAGAACCCGTTCTAATCTTCTTTCAGAATCTCTACCGATACGGTTCATTATTGAACCACTAAGGACGGTCGATGTTTACCCAACCGCTGGCCGAGGCGATCGCCGAGGCCGAGAGACTGGTGGCCGACGCCCCGCACATCGAGACCGAGGCCGACCTGCTCGAGGGCCTGCAGTACCTCGCCGGCGGCATCGCGGCGTGCACCCACCTGGCCTTCGACTACGACCGCGACCACCCGTTTTTGCAATCGGGGACCGGGCCGTTCACCAAGATGGGCCTGGACAACCCGGACACCCTGTACTTCGGCACCCGGGTGCACGGCGGGCACGAATACGTGGTGACCGGGACGCGCGGCACCACCACCGACCTGAGCTTCCAACTGCTCGGCGGCGAGTACACCGACGACAACGTGCCGGCCAGCCAGGCCGCGTTCGACGACCGGGAACTCGACATCGCCGCCGACGGCAGCTTCGAATGGCGGGTGCGCCCGGACAGCAACGGACAGCTGGTGATCCGGGAGGTCTACAACGACTGGTCGGCGCGGCGCGGCACCCTGGCCATCGCGCGGACCGACACCGCCGGCACCGCGCCGCCGCCGCTGAGCCGCCCGCTGATCGAAAAGCGGTACGCCATCGCCGGAAAGCAACTGGTGCAGCGGATCAAGACCTGGCTGGCGTTTCCGCAGTGGTTCTACCTCAACATCCCGGTCAACACCATGGTGGCGCCGCGGCTGACCCCCGGCGGGCTGGCCACCCAGTACTCCTCGGCCGGGCATTTCGAGTTGCGACCCGATCAGGCGCTGGTCATCACGCTGCCGGTCAGCGACGCGCCCTACCTCGGGTTCCAGCTGGGCAGCCTGTGGTACATCTCGCTGGACTACATCAACCACCAGACCTCGCTGAACGGCACCCAGGCCCAAGCCGACCCGGACGGCAAAATCCGCATCGTGGTGGCCGACCAGAATCCGGGCGTCACCAACTGGGTGGAGACGCTGGGGCATCGGCGCGGCTTCCTGCAGTTCCGCTGGCAGCGGGTGTCGCGGGCGCTCACCGAGGCCGACGGCCCGACCGTGGAGCTCGTCGACGTCGACGCGGTGCCGGCCGCGCTGCCGTATTTCGAGCACAACAAGATCTCCGACGACGACTGGCGGGCGCGCATCGCGACCCGCCAGCTCCAAATTGCGAACAGAATGCTGGGGTAGTGATGGCCGGAATGCTGGACGGCAAGGTCGTGGTGATCAGCGGGGTGGGGCCCGCACTGGGCACCACGCTGGCGCAGCGCTGCGCGGCGGCGGGCGCCGATCTGGTGCTGGCCGCGCGCACCGCGGAGCGCCTCGACGACGTGGCCAAACGCGTCGCCGAGAGCGGCCGGCGCGCGGTGGCGGTGTCCACCGACATCACCGACGAGACGCAGGTGGCCAACCTGGTCAGCGAGTCGTTGGCCGCCTACGGCAAGGTCGACGTGCTGATCAACAACGCATTCCGGGTGCCATCGATGAAACCCTTGGCCGGCACCAGCTTTCAGCACATCCGGGATGCGATCGAGCTCAGCGTGCTGGGCGCGCTGCGGCTCATTCAGGGCTTCACCCCGGCCCTCGCGGAGACCAACGGGGCGGTGGTCAACGTCAACTCGATGGTGATCCGGCATTCGCAGCCCAAGTACGGCGCCTACAAGATGGCCAAGTCCGCGCTGCTGGCGATGTCGCAGTCGCTGGCCAGCGAACTCGGCAGCGACGGAATCCGGGTCAACTCGGTTGCGCCCGGCTACATCTGGGGCGACACCCTGAAAAGCTACTTCGAGCATCAGGCCGGCAAGTACGGCACCACGGTGGAGGCGATCTATGACGCCACCGCCGCCAACTCCGACCTCAAGCGGCTGCCCACCGAGGACGAGGTGGCCTCGGCGATCCTGTTTTTGGCCAGCGACCTGGCCAGCGGCATCACCGGCCAGACCCTCGACGTCAACTGCGGGGAGTACAAATCCTGATGACCGAACGCACCGATGTCGGCACCGTCGAGGACCTGCACGCCTCGGCCAGCAAGTTCGTCGGGCTCGACGATTTCGGCGCCGACGACGACAACTACCGCGAAGCCCTGGGTGTGCTGCTGGACTCCTACCAGACCGAAGCCGACCTAACCCCGTTGGGCAGCAAGATGAACCGGTTCTTTCTGCGCGGCGCGCTGGTGGCCCGGCTGCTGTCGCAGGCCGCCTGGCAGCAGCACCCCGAGCACGCCGACGTCGTCATCGAGCGGCCGATCTTCGTGACCGGGTTGCCGCGTACCGGCACCACCGCGTTGCATCGGCTGCTCGGCGCCGACCCCGCGCATCAGGGTCTGCAGATGTGGCTGGCCGAATACCCGCAGCCGCGCCCGCCGCGGGACACCTGGGACGCCAACCCGGTGTTCCAACAGCTGCAGGCCCAGTTCAGTCAGCACCACGACGAAAACCCCGGCTACACCGGCCTGCACTTCATGACCGCCGACGAGCTGGAGGAGTGCTGGCAGCTGCTGCGCCAGTCGCTGCATTCGGTGTCGTATGAGACGCTGGCGCACTTGCCCAGCTACGCGCAGTGGCTATCCCGGCAGGACTGGGGGCCGTCGTATCGGCGGCACCGCCGCAACCTGCAGCTGATCGGCCTGTACGACGCCGAGAAGCGTTGGGTGCTCAAGAACCCCAGCCACCTGTTCGCGCTGGACGCGCTGATGGCCACCTACCCCGACGCGCTGGTCGTGCAGTGCCACCGCCCGGCCGAGACCATCATGGCGTCGATGTGCTCGCTGGCCCAGCACACCACCGCCGGGTGGTCGAACAGCTTTGTCGGGGCGCAGATCGGCGCGGACGCGATGGAGACCTGGTCGCGGGGGCTGGAGCGGTTCAACGCCGAACGCGCCAAGCACGACCCGGCGCAGTTCTGCGACGTCGACTACGCCGACTTCGTCGCCGATCCGCTGGCGACCGTGGAGTCCATCTACCGCCACTTCGGCTTGCCGCTCACCGAGGCGGCCCGGGCCGCGATGCAGGCCAGCCACGCCGCGAGCCAACAGGGCCCGCGCGCGCCCAAGCACACCTATTCGCTGGGTGATTACGGGCTGACCAGCGACGCGGTCAAGGAGCGGTTCGCCGGGCTGTGACCCGCGAGGCGCTCTGTCCGCCGAGCGTGTACTCAGCGCGAAAAATCGGCTGAAATCCCGGTCTGATTACACGTTCGGCGCGGGCCGGTTCGGCGCGGGCCGGTTCGGTGGGCCGCTAACCGTCGCCGGGGGGCGGTGCGCTGGACACCTCTTCGAGGCAGCCTTCGGCGACCGCGTGTTTGATGCTGTCGGCCAGCTTCGGGCAGGAGCGGGCCCGGCCGCTGTGCTCGCCGCTGCTGCGCAGCTCGGCGAAATACGCGCAGCGCCCGGTGGCCTCGGAATTCCACTGCACCGCAGTGTGTCCGGGCCCCAGCTTCTTGACGGCGACGGTGGCGTGGCAGAACCGGCAGTCCACCGGCACCAGTCCCGCGGTGAGGTAGCGTTCGCGGTCGGCTCGGGTGGCGGCGGCCACCTCGGCGGCCCGCGCCGGATCGTTGGCGAAATCCGGCGCCTTCGCCCACCGGCCGACGCCGGCGTCACTCGGCGGGTGGTCGTGGTCGTCGTGCGGGCCGTGCAGGGACAGCATGGACCGAGCCAGCAGATCGACGTCTGGCGGCGGCTGCGGCCCGGAGTCGGTCATGCCGAGCCCTGTTCGGCCTTCTCTTTCTCTGCGGCCTGGCGTTTGAGGTTCTCCTCGACCTCCACGTGCCATTTCTCGTTGGCCACCGTGGTGTCCACCTCGATTTCGAAGCGGTCGGTCATCTCCGGGGTGACGTCGGCGACGTCGACGTAGAACTGCTGATACCACCGGCGCATCTGGTAGACCGCGCCGTCCTCCTCGACCAGCAGCGGATTGTCGATGCGGGTCTTGTGCTTCCAGATCTCGACGTCCTGCAGGAAGCCCTTGCTGACGCCGTCGGTCATCGCCGCCGCCAGCTTCTCGGTGGTCGCGTCGTCCATGCCCTTGGGCTTTTCCACGATCACCCCCCACTGCAGGACGAACTTCTCCTGGCTCACCGGGTAGTGGCAGTTGATCAGGATCGACTCGGCCTTGAACCCGCCGTAGCTGTTGTGCAGCCAGTTGATCATGAACGACGGGCCGAAGTAGCTGGCCTCCGAATCCAGGTGCGCCTCACCGTAGGTGGTGCCCATGTCGTTGACGTCCGGGCGGCCGACGTTGTGCAGGTACTGCGAGGCGATGTGGCCCTCGAACACGTTCTTGAAATAGGTGGGCAGCCCGTAGTGGATGTAGAAGAAGTGCGCCATATCGGTGACGTTGTCGATGATGTCGCGGCAGTTGGCGTCGATCTCAATGCTGTTCCAGCGCCATTCGGTCCACTCCCCGCTGGACGCCTCCGGGATCTCCGGGATCCGCACTTCCTCCGGCGGTGGGTTGCCCTCGTGGTCGTGCCAGACGAACAGCAGCCCGCCGCGCACATCGGTGGTCCAGGCGCGGGTGCGGGCCAGTCGCGGGGTGCGCTTGGCGTAGGGCACCAGCTTGCATTTGCCGTCGCCGCCCCAACGCCAGTCGTGGAACGGGCAGGCGATCTCGTCGCCCTTGATGGTGCCCTGGGCCAGGTTGCCGCCCATGTGCCGGCAGTAGCCGTCGAGGATCTTCAGCTCGCCCTGCGAGTCCGCGAACACGACGAGGTGGGTGCCGAAAATCTCGATGCCGTGCGGTTGGCCGTCCAGGAAGTTCTTGACCGGACCCAAGCAGTGCCACCCCCGGGCGTACCTGTCCGGCAGGGTGCCGGTGTCGATCTCGCGAATACCGGCCGTCTCGGTCGCCATCACGCCTCCCAGTTCCGTAGCTTCTAACTAGAACACGTTACAGTTTTTCCGTTGGATTGCGCAATAACGGCTGCTCGTGAGCTTGAGTACCCGCGCTGGGGTATATCTGGACGATGCCGCTGTTTTCCTTTGAAGGCCGATCGCCGCGCA
Organism: Mycobacterium talmoniae; assembly: GCF_001854525.1. NCBI lineage: Bacteria > Bacillati > Actinomycetota > Actinomycetes > Mycobacteriales > Mycobacteriaceae > Mycobacterium > Mycobacterium talmoniae. The sequence goes on along the minus strand of NZ_MLQM01000008.1, from coordinate 34,616 downwards.
TCGACCCCACCGCGTTCGTCGCCCCCACCGCGACCCTGATCGGCGACGTCACCATCGAGGCCGGCGCGTCGGTGTGGTTCAACACCGTGCTGCGCGCCGACTACGCGCCGATCGTCGTGCGCGAGGGTGCCAATGTGCAGGACGGCTCGGTGCTGCACGCGCCGCCGGGCATCCCGGTCGACATCGGGCCGGGTGCGACGGTGGCGCATATGTGCGTCATCCACGGTGTGCATGTCGGCGCCGAGGCGCTGATCGCCAACCACGCCACCGTGCTGGACGGCGCGGTGATCGGGTCGCGGGCGATGGTCGCCGCGGGTGCGCTGGTGGTCGGCGGCACCAAGATCCCCGACGGGGTGCTGGTGGTCGGGTCGCCGGCGAAGGTCAAGGGTCCGATCGCCGGCACCGGCGCCGAAATGTGGGTCAACGTCAACCCGAAGGCCTACCAGGAGCTGGCCCAGCGCTACCGGGCCGGGCTGGAACCGCGCTAGATCTTGCGGGCGGTCGCCGCGGCGCGGTCCAACTCCCAGTACGCCCGCAGCGCCACCAGCTGGCCGGCGTCGTTGACCCGGTAGGTGAACACGCCGTCGGTGGTGATTTGGTGGCCGCCCATGGTGATGACGATGTTGCCGACGTTGGCTTCCTCGTCCCCGCAGCGGAAGCTGTCGACGAAGTTGAACTCGATCTTGTCGGTGGGCGCGATGGCCTTGTCCCAGAACGCGGAGATCTCATCGCGGCCGCGATGCCCCTTGCCTTCGGGGTCGAAGTGCGACGGCCCGATCGGGTCCTGCACGATCGCGTCGTCGGCGAAGACCGCCAGCCAGGCGTCCTTGTCGCGGGCGGCCACCGCCTCGCGGGAACGACGGCCGGCCGCCTGGGCGGGGTGTTCGGTCATTGTTGGTCCTGCCATCCCGAATGTATGTAGGTGTCGGCGAAGCGTTTCAGCGAGTCCTTCTTCTTGTCCAGCGGCGCGTCGAAGCCCAGGCCGTCGAACATCCACGGGATGACGATGTTGTCGGTGACGCCGGCGGCGGCCAGTTCGCGGTGGCCGTCCACCCCGAACTTGTCGATGCACACCGCCTGAAACTCGAACGGCTCGTTGGCACGGCCGAATTCGGTGCGCAACGCGTTGAGCCGGGCGATGGTCTGGCTCAACTGCTCACCGGTCATCATCGCCGACGTCCAGCCGTCACCGACCCGGGCGGCGCGCTTGAGTGCCACCTCGGTGTGCCCGCCGACGTAGAACGGCACCGGGCGCGACGGCGCCGGGCTCATCTGCAGCCGGTCGAAATCGAAGAATTCGCCGTGGAATTCCACCATGCCGCCGGCCAGCACGAGTTTGATCACCTCGATCATCTCGTCCACCCGGGCGCCGCGGCGCGCGTACGGCACCCCGCACCATTCGAATTCCTCCGGCGCCCAGCCGATCCCGACCCCGAAGCCGAACCGGTCGCCGGTCAGGTTGGCCACCGAGCCGACCTGGCGGGCCAGCAGCAGCGGATTGCGGGAGCCCAGCTTGAGCACGTTGGTGTAGAACCGCAGCGTGGAGGTCACCGCGCCCATCGCCGCGGCGGCGATCAGCGGATCCACCCACGGGGTGTTTTCGTCCCACATCCGCGAGCCGTCCGGGGTGTACGGATAGTCCGCGGCGGCCTTTTCCATGTAGAACAGCGAATCCGGCAGCGCGATCGCGTCGAACCCGACTTCTTCGGCGGTCTTCGCCAGATCGACCAACTGATCGATCGGGCCCATCGCCACGCTGCAGGTGTACTTCATGGTCACGGCTTGTCTGCCCCCACCACCCACATCGAGTAGTACTGCGAGCCACCGCCGTAGGCGTGGCCCAGCGCCTTGCGCGCGCCGGGCACCTGGTGGTCACCACCCTTGCCCATCACCTGGATCGCCGCCTCGGCGAACCGGATCATGCCCGACGCGCCGATCGGGTTGCTGGAGAGCACCCCGCCGGAGGCGTTGACCGGCAACCGGCCCCCGATCGCGGTCTCGCCGGCCTCGGTGAGCTTCCAGCCCTCGCCCTCGGCCGCGAACCCGAGGTTCTCCAGCCACATCGGCTCGAACCAGGAGAACGGCACGTAGATTTCGGCGGCGTCGATCTCCTCGATCGGGTTGGTGATGCCGGCCGCCTTCCACAGCGCCGCCGCGGCGTCCCGGCCGGCCTGCGGGTTGACCTGGTCGCGGCCGGAGTAGGCCAGCGGCTCGGTGCGCAGCGCGGTGGCATGAATCCACGCCACCGGATGCCCGTCGGCGACCCGGGCGTCGGCGGCCTGCTGGTCGCCGATCACCACCGCGCAGGCGCCGTCGGAGGACGGGCAGGTTTCGTCGAACCGGATCGGATCCCACAGCATCTGCGAGGCCATCACCTTCTCCAGCGTGATGTCCGGCTGGTGCAGGTGGGCCAGTGGGTTTTTGGCGCCGTTGAGCCGATCCTTGACCGCCACCATCGCGCCGATGTGGGTGGGGGCGTTGGCCCGGCGGATGTAGGCCCGCACGTGCGGGGCGAAGTAGCCGCCGGCGCCGGCGCCGACCGGCTTGGTGAACGGGACCGGGATACTCAGCGCCCACATGGCGTTGGATTCGGACTGCTTCTCCCAGGCCATCGCCAGCACCCGGCGGTACTTGCCGGACTGCACCAGGCTGGCGGCCACCACACCGGTGGAGCCGCCCACCGAACCGGCGGTGTGCACCCGGATCAGCGGCTTGCCGGACGCGCCGACGGCGTCGGCCATGAACAGCTCCGGCATCATGACGCCCTCGAAGAAGTCGGGCGCCTTACCGACCACGACGGCGTCGATGTCGTCGAACGTGGACCCCGAGTCGGCCAGCGCGCGGTCGATGGCCTCGCGCACCAGGCCGTTCATCGACACGTCCTGACGTTTGGCGACGTACTTGGTCTGTCCGGTGCCCAGCACCGCGGCGAGTTGCTTCGCGGCCATTACTTGTCCCGACCTTCCATGACGGCCACCAGGTTCTGCTGCAGCGCAGGTCCGCTGGTGGCGTGGGCCAGCACCCGCTGCGCGGTCCCGTTGAAGATGTGCTGGGCGGCGAACCCGATCCGTTCCAGCCCGGCGACGAACATCGGGTTGGCGGCCAGCGCACCGCCGGACGGGTTGACCCGCGCCGACGACGGCAACCCCATTGCCTCGGTGAGGATCAGCTGCTGGTGGGTGAACGGGGCGTGGATCTCGGCGACCTCCACCGAGCCGACGTCTGCGCCGGTGCCGGCTTGCGCCGACGCGGCGGTGGACGGCGATTGCGTCAGATCCCGGGCACCGAGCACCGGCGTTTCGATGCGGTGCTCGAAACCGGTGATCCAGGCCGGGTTTTCGCACAGCTCGCGGGCCTTGTCGCCGGCGGCCAGCACGATCGCGGCCGCCCCGTCGGTGATCGGCGCGATGTCGTGGCGGCGCAGCGGGTCGGCGAAGTACGGCCGCTCCAGCAGCTCGTCGATGCTCTTGGCCGGCTTTTCCGAATCCACCCGGTCGGCGCCGGCGAACGACTCCAGCGCCACCTGGGCCATCTGCTCGGCGGTCCACTTACCCGCGTCCAACCCGAGGCGGGCCTGCAGCCCGGCGATCGACACCGAGTCCGGCCACAGCGGTGCGACGGTGTACGGGTCGGTCTGCAGCGCCAACACCCGGCGCAGTATGCCGGCCGAGGACTTGCCGAACCCGTAGGCCAGCGCGGTGTCGACCTCGCCGGTCAGCACCTTGATGTAGGCCTCATACAGCGCCCACGCGCCGTCCATCTCCACGTGCGACTCGTTGATCGGCGGCACCGCACCGATCGAGTCGATCGCCGAGATGAACGAAAACGCGCGGCCGGCCAGGTAGTCCGAGGACCCCGAGCACCAGAAGCCGATGTCGGCGCGTTCGATGCCCAGCTCGGAGTACAGCTGGGCAAAACACGGCATCAGCATTTCGACGCCGTTGGTGGTGCCGTCGGTGCGGCGGACGTGCGGGGCGTGGGCGAACCCCACCACCGCGACTTCGCGTTGCGTCATGCTGCCCCTCACAGGTGGTGCTTGTAGCTGTCGTAGTCGGCGTCGGGTTCGCCGGAGGGCCGGAAGTACTCGATGTTGTCGATGCCCAGACCCCACTCCTCGCGCGGCTTCCACACCGCCTGCACCCGCATGCCCATCCGGACCTCGTGCGCGTCGATGTCGGAGACCAGGTGCAAGAACGGGATATCGGCGCCGTCGAGCAGCACGTAGGCCGCCACATACGGCGGCTTGATGCGCTGACCGGCGAACGGGATGTTGATGATCGCGAACGTCGTCACGGTGCCCGTGTCCGGCAGTTCGACGAAGGTGTCCAGGGGTAGCCCGGTGGCCGGATCTGCTTCCTTGGGCGGGAAGTACAGCTTGCCGGTTTCGCCGGTGCGCGCGCCGAGCAGCTTGCCGTTCTGCAGCGCCCGCAGATAGGCGCTCTCCGGTTGCGACGCGGTGTGCTGGATCTCGATGTTGGCCGGGCTGACCACCATCGTCACCGGATCCCGCTGCTCGGTGTCATCCGGCACCGGTTCGGCCTGATCCCCGAGCGCGAAGTAGGCGATATCGGTGATCGCGCCGACCGGCTCGTCGGCCCAGTGCACGTGCACGCGGGTGCCGGCGCTGATGGCGGACGGGTCGCCGGCGTCGACCGCGTGCAGGATCGGGGTGTCGGCGCCGTCCAGGGTGATCAGCGCCCAGGCGAACGGGCGGTCCAGCGGCTGGCCCTGCAGCGGCGCCGGCTGCCAGCTCCAGGAGACCACGGTGCCCACGCTGCTCACCGGTACCATCTCGGTCAGCTGTTCATAGGTGACCGGGTCGTATTCGGCCGGCGGTACGTGGACCCGACCGTCGGAGCCGCGGGCCCCCACGATGCGGCGCTCCCGCAACGCGGTGAAGAACGCGCCGAGGGTGGGACCGACTGAACGGGTGTAGTCGAAGGACAACGTCAGCGGCGCGGAGAGGGGCGGCTCATGCTGGTCCATCAGCGCCGGGCGGCTTTGGCTGGCAGTCACAGCATCGAGTAGAACAGGTTCTAACAATGGTTTCAAGAACGGGCCGGAAGGCGATCGCATGAAGCTTGGACTCCAGCTGGGATATTGGGGCGCACAGCCCCCGGAAAACGCCGCCGAACTGGTCGCGGCCGCCGAGGCCGCCGGCTTCGACGCGGTGTTCACCGCCGAAGCGTGGGGCTCCGACGCCTACACCCCGCTGGCCTGGTGGGGTGCCGCGACCAGCCGGGTGCGGCTGGGCACCTCGGTGGTGCAGCTGAGCGCGCGCACCCCGACCGCGGCGGCGATGGCCGCGCTGACGCTGGATCACCTGTCCGGCGGCCGGCACATCCTCGGGCTCGGGGTGTCCGGCCCGCAGGTCGTCGAGGGCTGGTACGGCCAGCGCTTTCCCAAGCCGCTGGCCCGCACCCGCGAATACATCGACATCCTGCGCCAGGTGTGGGCGCGGCAGGCGCCGGTCACCAGCGCCGGCCCGCACTACCCGTTGCCGCTGACCGGGGAGGGCACCACCGGGCTGGGTAAGGCGCTCAAGCCGATCACCCACCCGTTGCGCGCCGACATCCCGGTGATGCTCGGCGCCGAGGGCCCCAAGAACGTGGCGCTGGCCGCCGAGATCTGCGACGGCTGGCTGCCGATCTTCTACACCCCGCGGATGGCCGACACCTACAACGCATGGCTCGATGAGGGCTTCGCCCGGCCCGGCGCGCGGCGCAGCCGGGCGGACTTCGAGATCTGCGCGACCGCCCAGGTGGTCATCACCGACGACCGTCCCGCGGCGTTCGCCGGGATCAAACCGTTCCTGGCGCTGTACATGGGCGGGATGGGCGCCGAGGACACCAACTTCCACGCCGACGTCTACCGCCGGATGGGTTACGCGGAGGTGGTCGACGACGTCACCGCGCTGTTCCGTTCCGGGCGCAAGGACGAGGCGGCCAAGGTCATCCCCGACGAGCTGGTCGACGACGCCGTCATCGTCGGCGACATCGACTACGTGCGCAAGCAGATCACCGTGTGGGAAGCCGCCGGGGTGACGATGATGGTGGTGTCGGCGCGCAGCACCGCCCAGATTCAGGAGCTGGCCGCCCTGATCTGACCAAAGCGCTACCGTCGGATTAGAACACGTTCTAAGTTGGCGGTATGACTGCCGGAAACCTGTCCCAGCACACGATCGCCGGCACCGTGCTGACCATGCCGGTGCGCATCCGCCAGGCCGACACCCACGTCGCGATGTTCTCGGTGCCCGCCGCCGCCGCGCAGCGCCTCATCGACTACAGCGGATTGTCGGTGTGCGAATATCGGCCCGGCCGGGCGATGACGATGCTGATGCTGGTCCGCTACGTCGACGGCGACCTGGGGCAGTATCACGAGTTCGGCACCGCGGTCATGGTCAACCCGCCCGGGTCCACCGCGCGCGGGCCGCGGGCGCTGGGCTCGGCGGCCGCGTTCATCCACCACCTGCCGGTCAACCAGGGCTTCACCTTGGAAGCCGGGCGGCGGATCTGGGGCTTCCCCAAGGTGATGGCGGATTTCACCGTGCGCGAGACGCCGCGGTTCGACTTCGACGTCACCGTCGACGGCCAGCTGGTGGCCGGCATCGAATTCGGTGCGGGCCTGCCGATCCCGTCGGCGCTGACGTCGCGACCCCAGGTGTTGACGACCTACAGCCACAGCGACGGCGTGACCCGCGAAATCCCCTGGGAAATGCGTAATTACGGGATGCGGGTGCGGCTGGGCGGGGCGCGGCTGCGGCTCGGCGACCACCCGTACGCGGCCGAGCTGGCGGCGCTGGGGCTGCCGAAACGGGCGTTGGCCAGCCAGTCGTCGGCCAATGTGCAGATGACCTTCGGCGACGCGCACGAGATCGGGGCGACCCGATGACCACCACCGCCCTCGACGTCGACCTCACCGACGGCACCTTCTACGCCGACGGCGGCGCGCGCGACGCGTACCGCTGGATGCGGGCCAACCAGCCGGTGTTCCGGGACCGCAACGGGCTGGCCGCGGCGGCGACCTACCAGGCCGTGATCGACGCCGAACGCCGCCCGGAACTGTTCTCCTCCACCGGCGGCATCCGCCCGGATCAGCCCGGGATGCCGTACATGATCGACATGGACGATCCGGCGCATCTGTTGCGCCGCAAGCTGGTCAACGCCGGGTTCACCCGCAAACGGGTCAAGGACCGGGAGCCGGCGATCGCCGCGCTGTGCGACACGTTGATCGACGCGGTGTGTGAGCGCGGGGAATGCGACTTCGTCCGCGACATCGCCGCCCCGCTGCCGATGGCGGTGATCGGCGACATGCTCGGGGTGCTGCCCGAGGACCGCGGCATGCTGCTGAAATGGTCCGACGACCTGGTGACCGGGCTGAGTTCGCATTTCGACCCGACGTCGCCGCAGTTTCAGGCGGTGATGGCGGCGTTCGCCGCCTACACCGAGTTCACCAAGGGCGTGATCACCGAGCGCCGCCGTGAACCCACCGACGACCTGTTCTCCATCCTGGTCAACGCCGAGGTCGACGGGCAGCGGATGTCGGACGACGAGATCGTGTTCGAGACGCTGCTGATCCTGATCGGCGGCGACGAAACCACCCGGCACACGCTTTCCGGCGGGACCGAGCAGCTGCTGCGGCACCGCGACCAGTGGGACCGGCTGGTCGCCGACCCGTCGCTGTTGCCCGGCGCGATCGAGGAGATGCTGCGCTGGACGTCGCCGGTGAAGAACATGTGCCGCACGGTGACCGCCGACACCGAGTTCCACGGCACCGAACTCACGGCGGGCGAGAAGATGATGCTGCTGTTCGAATCGGCCAACTTCGACGAATCGGTGTTCGGTGATCCGGAGAACTTCCGCATCGACCGGGATCCCAACAGCCACGTGGCGTTCGGTTTCGGCACCCACTTTTGCCTGGGCAACCAGCTGGCCCGCCTGGAGCTGAGCATGATGACCGCCCGGGTGCTGCAGCGGCTGCCGGATCTGCGGCTGGCCGCCGAGGACGCCGTCCCGCTGCGGCCGGCCAACTTCGTGTCCGGCCCGGAAGCCATGCCGGTGGTGTTCACCCCCAGCTCACCGCTGCGCTGAGCTTTTCGCCGAGCGTGTACTCAGACCGAAAAATCGGCCGGAAAATCGGTCTGATTACACGTTCGGCGCGGGCACACCGCGACGCTCCCAGGCCGCTGCGACCCGCCCGATGATGCCGGCCTCGCAGTCCTCGACCGTCACCCGCACATCGATCCAGTCGAGCCCGGTCACCGTCTCGTGGCGCCTGATGCCCTTGTTGAATTCCCGGCGGGTGGTCCGGTGGTGCTCGCCTTCGTAGTCGACACCGACTTTGATGTCCTCCCATCCCAGATCGATCACCGCGACGAGTTGCCCGTATTCGTCGTACAGCGGGATCTGGGTTTGCGGCCGCGGGAAGCCGGCCCGGATCAGCAGCAGCCGCAGCCAGGTTTCGCGCGGCGACTCGGCACCCGGGTCGACGAGGTCCAGCGCGATGCGGGCGCGGCGGATGCCGCGACGCCCGGGGTACCGCTCGGCGAGCAACTCGACATCGGCCATCTTGAGGTGGGTTGCCCGAGCCAACGCGTCGATGGCCGCGACCGCCCGCCCGACCGGATAGCGGCAGGCGAGGTCTAAGGCGGTGCGCGCCGGGGTGGTCACCTTCATGCCGGCGATCAGCTCGACCTCGTCGTCTTCGACGCGGTCGGACCAGGTACGGAGGCCTCGGGGCGGGCGCCGGTAGTCGTACAGCAACTGGGCGGGTGCGCGGCCGTCGACCCATTGGGCGCGATGCAGCGCCGCGGCCGAATGGCCCGCGATCACCCCGCGACGGCGCGACCACAGCCACGCGGCCTGCGCTTTGTGCACGGCGGTGAGCTCAGTGCCTCGAGGCAGGTAGACGTCCGGATGGATGGCGACGAACCTGCTGCTCAGCGCGTACTTGGTCACCTGGCCCGCGGCGACGGCCGCGCTGCCGATAAAGGGCTCCCCCATGGCCCGAGTGTGCCGGTGGGCACCGACAGCCTCCGACGGCGTCGGCCAGCGTCGCCGAGCGTGCACTCAGACCGAAAAATCGGCCGAAAAATCGGTCTGATTACACGTTCGGCGCGGGGGCCCGCAGCGACTCCACGATCGCCTCGACCGGGGAGCGCCACGCCATCCCGAGGTCGGCCAGCGTCGCGGAGTCGTCGGTGGGGGTGGCCGCGGTCAGCAGCAGCGCCGCCTCGTAGCTGAGGCCGTCGCCGAGCGGCAGGTACCGTCCCACGGCGTCGGCGACCCAGCCGAGGCCGCGAAACACGCTCGGCGCGACCGGGATCCGCCGGATCGGACGCCCGATGCCGGTCTGCAGCGCGGTGATCATCTCGTCGAAGCTCAGCAGCAGCCCGCCGCACACGTAGCGGCGCGGCCCGCGCCCGGGCCGCATCAGCGCCGCGTGCACGTCGGCGACGTCGCGCACGTCGACCATCTGCATCCCGCCGCGTAGCCGCGGCGCCACCCGGTACCGCACGATCGGCGCCCAGCCCTGCTCGGTCACCCCGGGCGCGGTGAAAAACGCCGGCCCCACCACGCTGGACGGGTAGGTGACCACCACCGGGGCGCCGCCGTCCTGCAGCCGGCGCGCCACCTTATCGGCGTAGGCCTTGGTGCGGGCGTAGGCGCTGCGGCCCTCCACGGTGGGGGAGTCGGGCCCGATCACCCCGTTCGGCGGCGGAAACAACGCGCTGTAGCTGCTCACCGACACCACCGGATCCAGGCCCGCCTCCACGGCGCGGGTCAGGATCGCCTCGGTGGCGTAGGCGTTGATGTCCCACATCAACCGCTCGCGGCGGCTGTCGGTGCCGACGACGCCGGCGGCGTGCAGCACCGCGTCGCAGCCGTCCAGCAGCGCGGCCACCACGCCGGGGTCGCGGACGTCGCCGTCGAGGACCTCGAGGTCACCGAGTTCACGCAGCCGGGGGATCACCGGCTCGTCGCCGCAGCCCGGGGCCACCAGCAGCCGCACCCGGTGTCCGGCTTCCAGCAGTGCCTTGACGGTGTGCGCCCCGAGATACCCGGTGCCGCCGGTGACCGCGATCTGCATCAGCGGTTCTTGAACACCGGTGCGCGTTTCTCGGCGAACGCGCGCGGCCCCTCCTTGGCGTCCTCGCTCAAGAACACCTTGATGCCGATCTGGGTGTCGATCTTGAAGGCGTCGTTTTCGTGCAGGCCCTCGGTCTCGTGGATGGTGCGCAGCATCGCCTGCACGGCCAGCGGCCCGTTGTTGTTGATCAGCTCGGCGATCTCCAGCGCCTTGTCCAGCGCGGACCCGTCGGGCACCACGTAGCCGATCAGCCCGATCTCCTTGGCTTCGGCGGCCTTGATGTGCCGGCCGGTCAGCAGCAGGTCGCAGGCCACCGTGTAGGGGATCTGCCGGACCAGGCGCACCGCCGAGCCGCCCATCGGGTACAGGCTCCAGCGTGCCTCGGAGATACCGAACTTGGCGCTTTCGCCGGCGATGCGGATATCGGTGCCCTGCAGGATCTCGGTGCCGCCGGCGATGGCCGGGCCCTCGACCGCGGCGATCAGCGGCTTGGTCAGCCGGCGGCCCTTGAGCAGCGCGTCGATCCGCGACGGGTCGTAGCTGCCGTCGGCGAACGAGTCGCCCGGCGGCTTGGCGGTGGCCGCCTTGAGGTCCATGCCGGCGCAGAAGTAGCCGCCGGCGCCGGTCAGGATGCAGGACCGGATGTCGTCGTCGCCATCGACCCGGTCCCACGCCTCGACCATGATCGAGAGCATCTCGGAGGACAACGCGTTGCGCGCCTCGGGCCGGTTCAGCGTCACGATCAGGGTGTGTCCGCGCTGCTCAACCAGCGCATGGGGGTCGCTCACCGATAGCCGCCTTTCCGCGGGAGGGCCAACAGACTTGTGTCGAAATGTAACACGTTCTAGTTTGGGTCCGTGGCTCTGAACATTGCCGACCTTGCCGAACATGCCATTGACGCCGTGCCCGACCGCGTCGCCCTGATCTGCGGCGACCAGCAGTTGACCTACGCCCAACTGGAGGAGAAGGCCAACCGCCTGGCGCACTACCTGATCGACCAGGGGGTGAAAAAGGACGACAAGGTCGGGCTGTACTGCCGAAACCGCAACGAGATCGTCATCGCGATGCTCGGCATCGTCAAGGCCGGCGCCATCCTGGTCAACGTCAACTTCCGCTACGTCGAGGGTGAACTGCGCTACCTGTTCGACAACTCCGACATGGTGGCGCTGGTCCATGAGCGCCAATACGCCGACCGAGTCGCCAACGTGCTGCCCGACACCCCCAACGTCAAGACCGTGCTGGTGGTCGAGGACGGCAGCGACGGCGACTACCAGCGCTACGGCGGGGTGGAGTTCGAGGCCGCGCTGGCGCAGGGCTCCCCCGAACGGGACTTCGGGGAACGCAGCGCCGACGACATCTACCTGCTCTACACCGGCGGCACCACCGGATTCCCCAAGGGCGTGATGTGGCGCCACGAGGACATCTACCGGGTGCTGTTCGGCGGCACCGACTTCGCCACCGGTGAACCCATCGCCGGCGAATACGACCTGGCCACCCAGGCCGCCGCCAACCCGCCGATGATCCGCTACCCGATCCCGCCGATGATCCACGGCGCCACCCAGTCGGCGACGTGGATGTCGCTGTTCTCCGGTCAAACCGTGGTGCTGGAACCGGAATTCGACGCCGACAAGGTGTGGCGCACCATCCACGACCACAAGGTCAACCTGCTGTTCTTCACCGGCGACGCGATGGCCCGCCCGCTGCTCGACGCGCTGCTGGCGCACCAGGACGCCGGCAACAACTACGACCTGTCGTCGCTGTTTTTGCTGGCGTCCACCGCGGCGCTGTTCAGCCACAGCATCAAGGAGAAGCTGCTGGAGCTGCTGCCCAACCGGGTCATCACCGACTCCATCGGCTCGTCCGAGACCGGGTTCGGCGGCACCAGCATCGTCGCCAAGGGCCAGGAGCACACCGGCGGCCCGCGGGTGACCATCGACAAAACCACCGTGGTGCTCGACGAGGACGGCAACGAGGTGCAGCCCGGTTCCGGGGTGCGCGGCATCATCGCCAAACGCGGGCACATCCCGGTCGGCTACTACAAGGACGAGAAGAAGACTGCGGAAACGTTCCGCACCATCAACGGGGTGCGCTACGCGATCCCCGGCGACTACGCGCAGGTCGAAGCCGACGGCACCGTCACCATGCTGGGCCGCGGGTCGGTGTCGATCAACTCGGGCGGGGAAAAGATCTACCCCGAGGAGGTCGAGGCCGCCCTCAAGGGCCACCCCGACGTGTTCGACGCGCTGGTGGTGGGGGTGCCCGACCCGCGCTACGGCCAGCACGTCGCCGCCGTGGTGCAGGCCCGCCCGGGGGCGCGCCCGGCGTTGGCCGAGCTGGACAGCTTCGTGCGCTCCGAGATCGCCGGCTACAAGGTGCCGCGCAGCCTGTGGTTCGTCGACGAGGTGAAGCGCTCCCCGGCCGGCAAACCCGACTACCGCTGGGCCAAGGAGCAGACCGAGGCGCGGCCCGCCGACGAGGTGCACGCCAACCACGTGGGGGCAGGCAGGTAGTGCGCACCGATCTGTGCGACCGCTTCGGCATCGACTACCCGATCTTCGTCTTCACCCCGTCGGAGAAGGTGGCCGCGGCGGTCAGCCGCGCCGGCGGGCTGGGGGTGCTGGGCTGCGTGCGGTTCAACGAGGCCGACGACCTCGAGGCCGTGCTGAGCTGGATGGACGCCAACACCGGCGGCAAACCCTACGGCGTCGACATCGTCATGCCGGCCAAGGTCCCCACCGAGGGGGCGGCGCCGGATCTGGACAAGCTCATCCCGGCCGCGCACCGCGCCTTCGTCGACAAGACGCTGGCCGATCTGGGGGTGCCGCCGCTGCCGGCCGACGAGCAGAAATCCGCCGGTGTGCTGGGCTGGCTGCATTCGGTGGCCCGCTCGCACGTCGAGGTCGCGCTGCGGCACCCGATCAAGCTGATCGCCAACGCGTTGGGCTCCCCACCCACCGACGTGATCAACCAGGCGCATGAGGCCGGGGTGCCGGTCGCCGCGCTGGCCGGATCGGCCAAACACGCGCTGCACCACGTCGACAACGGGGTGGACATCGTGGTCGCGCAGGGCTACGAGGCCGGCGGGCACACCGGCGAGATCGGGTCCATGGTGCTGTGGCCGGAGATCGTGGACGCGCTGGACGGTCGGGCGCCGGTGCTGGCCGCCGGCGGGATCGGCACCGGCCGGCAGGTCGCGGCGGCGCTGGCGCTGGGCGCGTCCGGGGTGTGGATGGGTTCGGCGTTCCTCACCGCCGCCGAATACGACCTGGGCGCCCGGGAATCCGGGGTGTCGGTGATCCAGCAGGCGTTGCTCGGCGCGACCTCCAGCGACACGGTGCGGCGCCGCATCTACTCCGGTAAACCCGCCCGGCTGCTCAAGAGCCGCTGGACCGACGCCTGGGACGCCCCGGACGCCCCCGACCCGCTGCCGATGCCGCTGCAGAACATCCTGGTCGGCGAGGCCCATCAGCGGATGAGCCGCTCGACCGACCCGACCGCGGTGGCGATGCCGGTCGGTCAGATCGTCGGGCGGATGAACCAGATCCGCCCGGTCGCCGACATCATCGCCGAGCTGGTGTCCGGGTTCGACGCCGCCAGCCGCCGGCTCGACGACGTCCGCGACGCGTCGCCCTAGCCGCGGCCACCGCCGGGTGGGTCACCGCGGTGACGTGACGGAAGGCGCGGCGGGGGAGACCATGTGGTGTTGCGTCCGCGTCTGAGCGACAATGATCGGCTTTGACGTGGTGCATGGGGCCAGAAAACCGCCGCTGACGACGCTGCCGCTTCAATTGCGCACCTGCGGTGCAGGTTGTCCCTGGCGAGAAAGTGCCCGCCTTTCAGCGACAACGATTGAATGCCCGCGTCACTTTGTCGCTGTGAGGCGGACGAAACACCACATCCCAACTTCCTTCGGGTGCCAGTGGATTCTGAAAAGGAGGTGCTCCAGACGACGGGCGATCGATCGTGAGCCGGGGTGACCTTCGCCTTACCGCCGGACGCAGCGATGAGGGAGCGTGGCATGGCTGCCTAAGGGTGCGGGAATACGGCTTCGATGCGTGGCCCCTCGGTCGACCAGAAGACTTTGTAGGGCGGATGCCCAGGGACCGGAAGCCGCATGCGGATACCGTCCTTGGTGGTGACCGCACTGGACAACGCGTGCGCCTGCCCGGGCAGGCGGAAAATCAGCTCGCAGGCGTCGAGGACCGCGTTGTAGAGATCGACGTCGGGTCCGGATTCCAGTGCGTCGAGTTGGGCGTTAGCCACCGCCGAGTAGTCGCCCTCGGCGGTCACTGAGTTCTGCGCTGACGTGCCCGACGCACCGTGGGCGATGCGGTGGCACGGGCCAGCAACTCGCGTAACTCGGGGTCGCTGTCGTATTCGTGTTGCGCCTCCGTCACCACCCGCGCGGGTTGGAGCAAGATGCTGCCGTCAGCGTTCTCGCGGACGACGAATCGCCGGTTGGGGTGTCCCGGGAGCACAACCCGACTTCGATCGTCTGTTTCGACGGTGGTCGCCATGCCGCCAGGTTACGCCCATATTCCCATAATGGGAAAGCTGCGTCGGTGGGATGAACTCAGCGCCCGGGTAGTTTTTGAATCGCCCGGATCATCGGGGTCAGCGATTTCTGCCAGAACGTGTTCGAAATCCCCAGCGGCGGATCCAGATTCAGCACCCGTGCGGTCGACACCGTCTGTGACTCGGTGTATTTCAGCAGACCCTCGGCGCCGTGCCGGCGGCCCACCCCGGACGCCTTCATGCCGCCCATCGGCGCGGCGGTGCTGCCGAACGTCAACGCGTAGCCCTCGTCGACGTTGACCGTCCCGGCGCGGACCCGGGCGGCGATCGCCTCGCCCTCGGCCTTGGTGGCGGCCCACACGCTGGCGTTCAGACCGTATTCGGTGTCGTTGGCCTTGGTGATGGCCTCCTCGACGCTGTCTACCGGGTAGATCGACACCACCGGCCCGAAGGTCTCGTTGCGTCCGCATTCCATCTCGTCGGTGACGTCGGCCAGCACCGTTGGCTCGAAAAACAGCGGGCCGATGTCGGGGCGGGCGTTGCCGCCGGCGACCACCGTGGCGCCCTTGGCCTTGGCGTCGTCGACATGCCCGGACACCGTCTTGATCTGGTCCTCCGAGATCAGGCTGCCCATGTCCGCGGAGAAGTCGTAGGCCGGCGACAGTGTCATGTTGCGCACCCGCTCGGCGAACTGGTCGGTGAACTCCCGCGCGATCTCCCGCTCGACGTAGATGCGTTCGATGGAGATGCACAGCTGCCCGGCATTGGAGAAGCAGGCGCGGGTCGCCGCCTTGGTGACCTCGGGCAGGTTCGCGCCCTTGGCCACGATCATCGGGTTCTTGCCGCCCAACTCCGCGGAGAACCCGATCAGCCGGCGGCCGCACTGCTCGGCCAGCGAGCGGCCGGTGGCGGTGGAGCCGGTGAACATCAGATAGTCGCAGTTGTTCACGATCGCGGTGCCGACCACCGAACCCGGGCCGGGCACCACCGCGAACAGCTCGCGCGGCAGCCCCGCCTGGTACAGCAGTTCGGCGTTGGCCAGGGTGCAGTACGGCGTTTGGCTGTCCGGTTTGATCACCACCGCGTTCCCGGCCAGCAGCGCCGGGATGGAATCCGAAATCGACAGCGTCATCGGATAATTCCACGGCGAGATGACCCCGACGACCCCCTTCGGGTGCCGGATCACCATGGTCTTGACGAACCCGGGCAGCAGCCCCTGCACCCGCTGGGGGGCGAGCAGCTTGGCGGCCCCGCGCGCGTAGTAGCGCGCGTTGAGCATGATGTCGACGATCTCTTCCTGCGCGGCCGAGCGGGCCTTACCGGTCTCGGCCTGCGCGACGTCCATCAGGAAATCCCGGTTGGCCGCCACCAGGTCGCGGTACCGTTCGATGATCGCGGCGCGCTCCTTGACCGGCCGGTTGGCCCAGTCCGTCTGCGCCGCGCGGGCTTTGGCGAATGCGGCGGTGACGTCGTCGGCGGTGCCGACCGGGATCGTGGTCAGCTCCTTGCCGGTGAACACCTCATCGATCGTCCGCGTCTGGCGCGCGTCGACATCGTCGATGGCGACCAGCTGACGCAGTCGGGCGAAGTCCGCAGCGGACGGAGCGGGCATGATGGGCACTCCCTACTGGTGAGTAACTAAGCGGTTATCCGCCAACCTACTCGGCCGGTTTGGGCTGGTCTACAGTCGGCGGGTGTGAACGGTGCCCAAGCGCTCATCCACACCCTGGTCGATCACGGCGTCGACGTCTGCTTCGCCAACCCCGGCACCTCGGAGATGCACTTTGTGGCCGCCCTGGACACGGTGCCGGCGATGCGGGGGGTGTTGACCCTGTTCGAGGGGGTGGCCACCGGCGCCGCCGACGGCTACGCGCGCATCGCCGGGCGGCCCGCGGCGGTGTTGCTGCACCTGGGGCCCGGCCTGGGCAACGGGCTGGCCAACCTGCACAACGCCCGTCGGGCCGGGGTGCCGATGGTCGTCGTCGTCGGCGACCACGCCACCTACCACAAGAAGTACGACGCCCCGCTGGAATCCGATATCGACGCGCTGGCCGGCAGCGTGTCCGGCTGGGTGCGCCGCTCCGGTGCCACCGCCGAGGTGGCGGCCGACACCGCCGACGCGATCGCCGCCAGCCGGGCCGGTATCTCGACGCTGATCCTGCCCGCCGACGTGTCCTGGACCGACGGCGCCGCGGCCGTCGTCGCCGCCGAACCGGCGCCGGCCGCCGCCGAGGTGGACACCGACGCCGTCGCCCAGGTGGCCAAGGTGCTGCGGTCGGGGGAGCCCACCGTGATCCTGGTCGGTGGCCAGGCCACCCGCGGCCCGGCGCTGACCGCCGCCGCACGGATCGCGCAGGCCAGCGGCGCGCGCTGGTACGCCGAGACGTTTCCGACCCGGCTGCAGCGCGGCGCCGGCGTCCCGGCCGTGGACCGGCTCGGCTACTTCGCCGAGGCCGCCGCCGCCCAGCTGGCCGGCGCCCAGCACCTGGTGCTGGCCGGGGCGAAATCGCCGGTGTCGTTCTTCGCCTACCCGGATAAGCCCAGCAGCCTGGTGCCCGACGGCTGCCAGGTGCATCTGCTGGCCGACTCCGCGGACGCCGGCGCGGCGCTGGCCGCGTTGGCCGACGCGGTGGCGCCGGACACCGACGCCCCCGTCGCGCCGGCCTCCCGCCCGCAGGCGCCGACCGGGCCGCTGACCGCCGCGTCGGCGGCCGACGTGATCGGTGCGCTGCTGCCCGAACGCGCGATCGTCGTCGACGAATCCAACACCTCGGGGCTGCCGCTGGCCGCCGCCACCGCCGGGGCGCCGGCCCACGACTGGTTGTCGCTGACCGGCGGCGCGATCGGCTACGGCATCCCCACCGCGATCGGTGCCGCGATCGCCGCGCCGGACCGGCCGGTGCTGTGCCTGGAATCCGACGGGTCGGCGATGTACACCATCTCGGCGCTGTGGACCCTGGCCCGGGAGCACCTCGACGTCACCGTGGTGATCTACCGCAATAACGCCTACGACATCCTGCGCGTCGAGCTGCAGCGTGTCGGCGCCGAGGCCGCGCCCGGACCCAAAGCGGCCGATCTGCTCGACTTGTCGCGGCCGAGTTTGGATTTCGTGAAGATCGCCGAGGGCATGGGGGTGCCGGCGCGCTCGGCGAGCACCGCCGAGGAATTCGCCGACGCGCTCCGCGACGCCGTCACCACGCCGGGGCCGCACCTGATCGAGGCGGTGGTGCCGTCGCTGCTGGGCTAGCCGGCGCAGCGGCCGGCCGGCAGCTCGGCTTTGTGCGCGGACACCCAGTGCGCCATCCGGTTCAGCGCGTCGGCTCCCGCTTCGAAGGTGGCCGCGTCGGCGGCCAGGGCCACGCCCACTTGGCCGGTTGCGGTGGGCACGATGCCGAATTGGCGCACCAGATATCCGTCGGTCTGGCCGGGCCCCCAGCCGCCCTTGGCGGCGTCGCCGTCGGCGGCCAGCCCCCAGCGCTGCTCGGGGATCAGGTGCTGCATCAGCTCGACGACCGGGCCGGAGTCGGCCAGGCACGGCAGGTGCGCGGCGAACTGCGCCTGCAGCGCCAGGGTCCACTGCGTCTGGCCGAAGGCGGTGAACGGCGGTCTGAGCCGACGTGATTCAACCACCGTGGCGGGATCGCCGCCGTCCCGCAGGACGTCCTGCACGTGGTGGGCGGCTTGGTCGGGCGGACCGAGCTGGGACCACAGCTGCTCCGCGGCGCCGTTGTCGGATTCGGTGATCGCCTTGACCGCCAACGGCTGGGCCGCGTCACGGTTGGCCCGCAGCGCGGCGATCGCCAACGGCACCTTGATCGTCGACCACGCCACCCCGTTCGACCAGGCGCCGAGGGGGGACACCGTGTTCCCACCGACCGGGGCGAAGGCGATACCGACGGTGGCCGGGATCGATTCGGCCAGGTCGGTAAAGCTGGCGGTCAGCGGGTCACGAGCCGTGCCGCCGGAGCACCCCGCAATGAGCAGAAGTACCGCGGTTGCGATGGCGAGCCACCGTCGATGGTCAGCCGGCATCCCCCTATTGAACACGGCCCCTAAAACGGCGGTGGTTCGTCGTTGGGGTCGATGCCCGGTGGTGCGGGGCCGCCGGTTAAGGCCGCTTGGCGGGCTTCGCGTTTGGTGCGGTTTCGGCGGCGCTCGGCGGCGACGTAGTTGGCGTGGTTTTGGGCGCGGGTGTGACGCCGTTTCGGCATCATCGCGCTGCGGTCACCGCATTGCCGGGAGGCGGGCAGCTGGTGGTGGTGCACCTCGCCGGTGGGCGTCATCAGCACCGGGAACAGCAGCGCGCAGCCCGGCGTGGTCACGTAGACGTGGCCGGTCGGCGCGGACCAGATCACGGTGCCGTCCGGGAGTTGCCGGTCGTCCCAGGACAGGAAGGTTTTCAGCAAATGGTGTCACTGACTACGCCCATGCCATGCCTGCACGGGATGTGAAGGAACTTTCCGCGTCACGCTGGGCAGACAGGTGAGCGCAAACGTGGTGTCGCTGCGACGGTCTGATTTGGCCCCACTTTCATGGCCGCCAACGGTGGGGCCGCCGCTGGGGTCTGACCAGGATTCTGGGCGCGGGCTTACCGCCAGGGTTGTCCTCGGAGGCCGTGCCCGCCTGCGTACTTGGGGGGTTTTGCCGGAATCCAGCCTTCCAACAGCGCGTCGTTGACTTTGCACACTTCGATACCGATGGGCCGGCACACTTCAACCGGATCGTGCGCACCGTCGCCCCACATCGGTATCGAGAGGTCACCACCGGGGCAGGTGGACAAGGCCATCAGCAAGTCTTGTTCGGCGAATAGTTCAAAATAGTCGCCGACCTTCGCCGGGCACGTCTTCATAAAGTACTGGTCGGCGTCGTTGAGGCCGGTGCACTGGAATACGTTCAGTACGTCGTGCACGTCGAACTCGGTAAGGCCGAACGGGCGGACGGCCCGCACCAAATTGGAGTGGCAGAAGTAGTCGAAGTCGACACCTGTCAGCATCCGGTTGACGTACGGATCGCACCGCGTACCAAGTAGGTCGTGGACACGGCCGCCTTCGCTGTCGATGCCATAGTTTTCCAAGGTGTCAGCGGTAATGGTCGCCAGTGGGCGCAGGTAAGGAAGGTTGGACCACAGCCGGTCGAACGTGGTGACGTGCGCAGCCTGTAACTGCCGGGTGCGTGCCGCCCAGAACCGTTCGCGCGGGTTGTTGAAGTTCCAGATGTTCAGATCGCCAACCTGCGGCCCGTCTACGGTGAGAATCCGACACACATGGCCAGCCGGAACTCTCCACGCCTTGCCGGAACGGATTGGGATGACGAACGATTCGACAGTTATGCGGGAGCCGATTTTCTGGGCGATCGCACCGTAAAACTCACGATCTACTTCGAGAGCCGGGCCTTTGTACGCGGCGTCGGTGAGCGCGGCCACTTTTCTGCTCATGTCGTCCTTTCTTGATGTTAGGCGTGCTCCGTGCGCAAGTTTGTACGCTGCGCGGCGGGCGTGGAGGTCGAGCACCCGGGCCGCCTTGGGTCCGAAGTCGGGAGCGCGGGGGAAGATCCAGGAGCGGTGCTGCCAGGGCTTGATCGCGTCGGCGGACAGCCAGCGCCAGATCGTGGTGCCCGTTGCCCAGGCCGTCGGCCGCATAAAGCATCCGGGCCCGCGCAACGTCTGAATACGATGACGTATATCGACGCGCGCGGGCTTCGAGTTCGGTGCGCTCGGCTTCGGCCAAGGTGATGCTATACGGGCTGGTTCGTGGCATGCCGCTCCCTTCGTCACGGGAACCATCTCACGTAACCGTAGGGAAACGATCCGCAGTGCGGAACTGCTGGCCCTGTCCGGCCGCGCAACCCCTATCCCGGACGCCTCGGGGTGGTGGCCGAAGGGGCGCTGGCCGACCTGATCCTCGTCGACGGCGACCCGCTCGCCGACATTTCGCTGATCGCCCGGCCCGACGAGGCGTCCACCGTCATCAAAGACGGTCGCCTGGTCAAGGGTGCGGTGTGACCGCACCTGGATTGGGCCGCCCCATCGCCGAACGTGTACTCAGACCGGAAATCCGACCCAAAAATCGGTCTGAGTACACGTTCGGCGAGAAGGACGGCGAGTCACCGCGGGATGCGGAACACCGGATCGGCGCAGTCGGTGCCCTCGGCCGCCAAGGCCCGTTTGAGCACCTTGAAGGTTTGGGTGCGCGGCAGTGTGGCGGCCACCCGCACGAACGACGGCCACTGTTTGGGTCCCAGGTCGGGCTGCGCGGCCAAAAAGGCCCGGAACTCGTCGGCGTCGAAGGAGGCGCCGGCGGACAACACCAGCGCGGCCATCACCTGATCGCCCACCGCCGGGTCCGGGATGGCATACACCGCGACCTCGGTGACGTCGTTGTGTCGCAACAACACCCGCTCGATGGGCGCAGTGCCGAGGTTTTCGCCGTCCACCCGCATCCAGTCACCCAACCGGCCGGCGAAATACACGTACCCGGCCTCGTCGCGGTAGGCCAGATCGCCGCTGTGGTACACCCCGCCGGCCATCCGCTCGGCCTCGGCGGCCGGGTCGTTGTAGTAGCCCTCAAACCGGCCGGCGCCCGAAGCATTCACCAGTTCACCCACCACCCCGGCGGGGCACGGCGCACCGGTGTCGACGTCCACGATCGCGATGCCCTCCGGCAGCGGCCCCAGCGCCCCGGCCGGGGTGTCCGGGGTGTGGCTGATCGCCACCCCGCCCTCGGTGGACCCGTAGCCGTCCATCGCCACACAGCCGAACCGGCGGGCGAAGCGCTCCACGTCGGCGGCCGCACCTTCGTTGCCGTACACCGCTTTCAGCGGATTGTCGGCGTCGTCCGGGTGCTCCGGGGTGGCCAGCACATACGACAACGGTTTGCCGACATAGTTGGCGTAGGTCGCCCCGTAGCGGCGTACATCGGGCAGGAACCCGGATGCGGAGAACTTGCGGCGCAACACCATTGAGCCGCGGGAGGCCAACGCCACCGCCCAACCGGCGAGCACCGCATTGGAGTGGAATAACGGCATCGACACATAGCAGACGTCGTCGCCGCCCAGCCCGAACCGCTGCTGCATCGTCACCCCGGCGATCGCGACCTTGCCGTGGCTGCACTTGACCGCCTTCGGCTCGCCGCTGGTGCCCGAGGTGAAGATCAGCATGAACAGGTCCTCGGGGGCGGCCGGCACCACCGGCGGCGCGGCGTCCCGGTGCGCGGCCAGCTCGTCGGCCCAGGCCGCGGAGTCGACGTTGAGGTGCGCGATATCGCCCAGTGTCGCCGCGGAGGTCGAGTCGGCCAGCACCACTTGGCAGTCGGCGCGGTCGATGTCGCGGGCCAGGGCGGCGCCGCGGCGTACCGGGTTGAGGCCGACCGGGACGATGCCGTACAGCCCGGCCGCGGCCAGCAGCGCGGAGAAGAACGGCGTGTTTTCCAGCAGCACCCCCACATGCGGGGGGCGGTCGGGGTCCAGCCGCGCCCGCAGCGCCGCCGCGATCGCCGCGGCCTGCCGCAAATGGTCCCGCCAGCTGGTGAAGCCGTCCTCGAAGTAGACGCCCCGGTCCTCGACGTCGGTCAGCGGGGTCAGCAACTCGGTGACGGTGGGGAGATCAGGCACCATTAGATTCAATCAGGGTCGGGGTCTGGCCGGTGATACCCGCCGCGAGCAGCCCGCGCGCTTCGCGGCCGCCGTCGAGCGTGCGGGTAACGCGGCTGGTGATCTGCCACCGCTGCTCGATGCGCCGGAGCCGGAAATGGTTCGCCCCTGCCCGGGCAACGACATACCGCTGCTCGTGACGCACCACCAACAGTGATTCACAGACCGCCACGGCATCGTCGCCATCGACGGTGACGACGGCCGGGCCGAGGAAATGGGCGCTGCCGCGGCCGATCAGACCTTGGTGGGCGTCGGAACGAACCATCGCGGCAACGTCTTCCCGGCTCGCCATCGACCAGCCTTCGACGTCGTAGCTGCCGGTCTCGGCCCACAGCTCGGCCGCCGCCTCGGCCTCACCGGCGTCCACCAGCGGGCCGTAGGACGCGACTAACCGCTCGATTGCTCGTTCGTCTTCGATGCGGGCCAGGCGCTGCTCGAGTTCGGCCAGTCGATCGTTACTCATGACGTCTCCTGTTCGAGGTCGTTGGCCAGGTCGCGCAGGGCGCCCAGTTGGTCGCAGAAGTGGGTGGCGGACTCCGCGGTAATCGAGCAGGTGACCGCGGTGGCGCCGTGGTCGCGCAGCGACCGCAGCTGGCTCAGTGTTTGCTCGGGCTGCCCCGTTGGGTCGAGGGGCCGCGTCGCCAGCACCACGTCGAAATTGTCCGGAACGGCCACGGCCGCCAGCATTTCGGTTATCTCGTTGCCCCGCAGACCGAACGGCATCCATCCATCGCCCAACGTCACGGCGCGCCGCAACGAACGACGACTCCGGCCGCCGACCCAGATCGGCACGCGCGGCTGCAGGGCGCAGGGGTCGACGATGAGATCACGGTAGCGGTAGTACTCGCCGTCGTAGCGGGGCCGCGTGGTGGACAGTGAGGCGCGCACCGCGCGAATCGCATCGTCGGCGCGGGGACCGCGCTCCTCCCAGCAGGCCCCCAATAAGCCGAACTCTTCTTTGAGCGAGCCCACCCCGACCCCCAGCACCAGCCGGCCCCCGCTGATCCGGTCCAAGGTGCCGTAGCGCTTGGCGATTTCCAGCGGATGGTGGTAGCCGAGCACCACCACGGAGGTGGCCAGCCTGATGCGGGACGTTCGGGCGGCCAGGAATGCCAAGGTCGCCAACGGATCCCAGTAGGTGGATCCGCGGCGTTCGGTCTCGTCCGGCGGAACGGCCACGTGTTCGGGACAGGTCAGGTAGTCGAATCCGAATTCCTCGGCGACTCCGGCTATCCGCGCGATGTCATCGATGCCGGCGGTACGCTCCCAGGTCGCGGTGGCGCCGGGTATCTGCATCACGACCGGAGTCGATAAACCGATACGCACGCTGGCCTACTCCTGACCGGTCAACCGTTGCATGAAGCGGTGGGTGCCCAGCACGACCTTCGCCCGATCCGGGTGGTTGCGGCGCGCGACGTCCTCGGCGTTTCCGCCCGCGACGAAGACCGGCCCGTTGGGCAGCTGTTCCAAGCCTTCCCGCGCGACGTCGGCCGGGTCGGCGACCCGCAGGCCCGGCACGTCGAAGTTCAGCCCGACGCGTTGCATCGCGGGGGTGCGGGTCACACCCAGCACCAGTTCCAGCACGTGCACATTGTGCTCACGCAGTTCCAGCCACAAGCCCTCGGCGAAGATCCGGCCGAACGCCTTCACCCCGCCGTAAACCGTGTGCCGCACCGAGCCCAGGTACCCGGCCATCGACCCGACCAGCAGGATGCCGCCGCGCCGGCGCTCCCGCATGCCGCGGCCGTAATGCTGAATGAGCCGCATCGGTGCGTTGATGTTCAGCTCGATCACCCGGGCGAAATCGGCCAGGTCGCCGTCGAGGAACGCCTCGCTGCAGGTGTTGGCGCCGGCGTTGTAGATCAGCAGCCCGACCGTGAGGTCGGCGGTCGCTTCAGCGACGCGGTCGGCGGCCGCAGGCTCGGTCAGGTCGATCGCCAGCGTGCGGACGTCGACGCCGTGGCTGCGGCAGCTCGCAGCGGTCTCCTCGAGCGGTTGCGGTTTGCGCGCCAGCAGCACCAGGTTGAGCCCCGCGGCCGCGAGTTGCTGCGCGAACGCGGCACCGACGCCCTCCGACCCACCGGCGATGACCGCCCACGGCCCGTATACCGAAAGATCTGTCACCCCGACATCGTCTCTCCCGGCCGCGATGTCCGGGCGGCGGTCCACGACCGCGGTCAGGCCGGGGTGTCGGCCAGCTCGCGGCCGATCGCCAGCAGCGCCCCGGTGGCGCCGCCCACCGCGAACTCGGTCTGCTTGGCCGCCAAGAAGTAGCGGTGCACCGGGTGGTCGACGTCGATGCCGACGCCGCCGTGGACGTGCACGATTGTGTGCGCCACCCGGTGCCCGGCGTCGGCGGCCCAAAATGCCGCGGTGGCCACCTCGGTGTCGGCGGGCAGATCCTCGGCCCCCCGCCAGGCCGCCTGGGTCAGCGTCACCCGCAGCCCCTTGATGTCGATGTAGCCGTCGGCCAGCCGCTGCGCCCCCGCCTGGAAGCTGCCGATCGGCTTGTCGAACTGTTCCCGTTCGCGGGCGTATTCGGCCGTCATCGCCAGCCCGCGCTCCAGCACGCCGAGCTGAAACGCGCTGCGACCCAACGTGCCCAGCGTCGATAGCCAGCCGACGACCTCGTCGCCGCCGACCCGCCGCGCACCGTCCAGCTGGACCCCGGCCAACTCCAGATACCCGACGCTGCCCAGACCGGTGGTCGCCAGCGCGGTCACCGTGACGCCCGGGTCGTCGGCGGCCACCAGGAACACCGCCGTGCCCGACCCGGTGTCGGCGGGCACCAGGAATGCGTCGGCCAGCGGTGCGTAGCCGACTTGGGTGCGGGTGCCGGTGAGCCGGAAGCCGTCACCGGACTCGGTGGCCTGCACCGGGCCCTGGCCCATCTCCTCGTCGGCCGCGACGGTGAGGATCTTCTCGCCGGCCACCGCCGCGGTGCCCCAGCCCTGCTGCAGCTCGGGGGACCCGAAGCGGGCCAGCGCCCCGGCGGCCAGCACCACCGAATCCAGATACGGCACGGCGGCCAGTTGACGGCCCAGCGCGGTCAGCGCCGCGGTCTGCTCCAGCACGCCAAAACCGCCGCCGCCCAGCGACTCCGGCGCTGCGGTGGACAGAATGTCGGCGTCGATCAGCTTGCGCCACAGCTGCTGGTCGAATCGCTGGTCGAGCCCGTCCAGCTCACGCTGGTGCTCGGCGGTGCACACCGCGTCGACGATGGTGTCGACCAGACCCGAGAGGTCCTGCGCCGCTTCGGTGGTGGTGAAGTCCATGATTGAAAGTCCTTCCAGGTCAGCGGCTACGGGGTAGGCCCAGGGCCACCATGGAGATGATGTCGCGCTGCACCTCGTTGGTGCCGCCGCCGAACGTCAGGATCAAACACGCGCGGTGCATCCGCTCCACTCGGCCGCGCAGCAGCACACCCGGCGAATCCTGCCGCAGGGTGGCCGCGGTGCCCAGCACCTCCATCAGCAGCCGGTAGGCCTCGGTGGCCAGCTCGGTGCCGAACACCTTGGCCGCCGAGGCGTCCGCCGGGGACGGGGCGGCGTCGGTCGCCGAGGCGAGCTCCCAGTTGTACAGCTTGAGCACCTCGGCCTTGGCGTGCACCCGGGCCAGGTTGAGCTGCACCCACTGGGAGTCGATCAGCCGGTGGCCGTGGATGTCCTTGGTGTGCTGCGCCCACTCGCGGACCTCGCCGAGCGCGGTGAAGATCGGCTGCGCCGACACCAGGGCCACCCGCTCGTGGTTGAGCTGGTTGGTGACCAGTTTCCAGCCGGCGTTCTCCTCGCCGACCCGATTGGCCACCGGCACCCGCACGTCCTGGTAGTAAGTGGCGCTGGTGTCCGGACCGGCCATGGTGTGCACCGGCGTCCAGGAGAATCCCTCCGCGGTGGTCGGCACGATCAGCATCGAAATGCCCCGGTGCTTTTTGGCTTCCGGGTTGGTGCGCACCGCCAGCCAGACGTAGTCGGCGTAGGCGATCAGCGAGGTCCACATCTTCTGGCCGTTGACCACGTAGTCGTCGCCGTCGCGCACCGCGGTGGTGCGCAGCGCGGCCAGGTCGGTGCCGGCCCCCGGCTCGGAATACCCGATCGAGAAGTGCAGCTCACCGGAGGCGATCTTGGGCAGGTAGAACTTCTTCTGCTCCTCGGTGCCGAACGCCATGATGGTCGGCGCGACGCTGTTGATGGTCAAAAACGGCACCGGGGCGCCGGCGATCGCGGCCTCGTCGGTGAAGATCAGCTGATCCATCGCCGAGCGGGCCTGCCCGCCGTACTCGGTGGGCCAGCCCAGCGCCAGCCAACCGTCGTGGCCCATCTGCGCGACGGTCTCCCGGTAGACGTTGCCGGTGCCGTACTCGCCCTGCGTCGAGCTCAGCGCCTCCCGGCGCTCCGGCGTCATCAGCTCGGTGAAGTACGACCGCAGCTCGCGACGCAGCTCCTCCTGCTCAGGGGTGTAACTGATTCGCATCCGCGTCTTCCTCCTCGGCTACCTATTCGCCATCTCTTGTAACACGTTCTAGTCTGTGGGTCCAGGCCGACGGTTCAGCCGCCACCGCTGCTCGTATTGTGGGGGTCACCGGACCGGCCGGCTTAACCCCGCGACGCAAGGAGGTTGTTATGCGAGTGGAAGTGGACCTCGACCGGTGTGAGGGTAACGCCGTGTGCGTGGGAATCGACCCGGACCTGTTCGAACTCGACGACAACGACTACGCCGTCGTCAAGGTCGCGCCGATCCCGGCCGACAAGGAAGCCCATGCCCAGCAGGCCGTCGACGAATGTCCCCGGGCCGCCCTGATCCGCAAAGACTAGAGGTATTCGTAAAACATGACTGAGAACAGCAACGCGACCGATCTGTCCGGCAAGGTCGCGGTGGTGACCGGTGCGGCCGCGGGGCTGGGCCGCGCCGAGGCCATCGGGCTGGCCCGCTCCGGCGCCACCGTCGTCGTCAACGACATCGCGAAGGCCCTGGATGCCTCCGATGTGCTCGATGAAATCGCCGCCGTGGGCGCCAAGGGCGTCGCGGTGGCCGGCGACATCAGCCAGCGCGCCACCGCCGACGAACTGATCAGCAGCGCCGACGGGCTGGGCGGGCTGAGCATCGTGGTCAACAACGCCGGCATCACCCGCGACCGGATGCTGTTCAACATGTCCGACGACGAATGGGACGCGGTCATCGCCGTGCACCTGCGCGGCCACTTCCTGTTGACCCGCAACGCGGCCGTGTACTGGCGGGCCAAGGCCAAAGAGGGCGACGGGTCGGGGTACGGGCGGATCATCAACACCTCGTCGGAGGCCGGGCTGGTGGGGCCGGTGGGCCAGGCCAACTACGGGGCGGCCAAGGCCGGCATCACCGCGTTGACGCTGTCGGCGTCGCGGGCGCTGGGCCGCTACGGGGTGTGCGCCAACGCGATCGCGCCGCGGGCGCGCACCGCGATGACCGCCGACGTGTTCGGTGCGGCACCGGCCGACGGCGGCATCGACCCGCTGTCTCCCGAGCACGTGGTCACCCTGGTGTCATTCCTGGCCTCCCCGGCGTCCGCCGCGGTCAACGGCCAGCTGTTCATCGTCTACGGTCCGCAGGTCACCCTGGTGGCGGCGCCCACCGTGGAACGCCAGTTCGCCGCCGACGCGTCGGCCTGGGACCCCGCCGAGCTGTCCAGCACCCTGCAGGGCTATTTCGCCGACCGGGATCCGGCGCTCGGGTTCTCGGCGACCGCGCTGATGGAGACGTAGACACTAGAACTTGTTTCATCATGACCTGCGTCACAACCGGCTCTGACCTGGACAAATAACCGCGTTTTGTCCATTTCTGCAGTTCTTTGACACTGCGAACGTGTTCTAGTTACGATGAGCCGGCTCACGGAGACGGGCGTCACACCCGTGGGACAGTACGGGTTTCGCTAAGGCTGAGTTCCAGCGCAACACCGAGAAGGGAAC
This sequence comes from Mycobacterium talmoniae, assembly GCF_001854525.1. NCBI lineage: Bacteria > Bacillati > Actinomycetota > Actinomycetes > Mycobacteriales > Mycobacteriaceae > Mycobacterium > Mycobacterium talmoniae. Next base: position 6,423 of record NZ_MLQM01000008.1, on the reverse strand, counting down.
CGAGGTTGATCGAGCAGCTCACGGTTCCAGCGCGGGCCGTGGGCGGATTCGTCGAGATGTCCTTGGAGACCCTCCGCGGCATCTTCCGGCGACCGTTCCAATTCCGCGAATTTCTCGACCAGACCTGGATGATCGCGCGGGTGTCGCTGGTGCCGACCCTGTTGGTCGCGATCCCGTTCACCGTGCTGGTGGCGTTCACCCTCAACATCCTGCTGCGCGAGATCGGCGCCGCCGACCTGTCCGGCGCCGGAACCGCGTTCGGCACCATCACCCAGCTGGGACCGGTGGTGACGGTGCTGGTGGTGGCCGGCGCCGGGGCCACCGCGATCTGCGCCGATCTGGGGGCCCGCACCATCCGCGAAGAAATCGACGCGATGCGGGTGCTGGGCATCGACCCCATCCAGCGGCTGGTGGTGCCCCGGGTGCTGGCCTCCACCTTCACCGCGCTGCTGCTCAACGGGTTGGTGTGCGCGATCGGCCTGACCGGCGGCTACGTGTTCTCGGTGTTTTTGCAGGGGGTCAACCCGGGTTCGTTCATCAACGGGCTGACCGTGCTCACCGGCCTGGGCGAGCTGGTGCTGGCCGAGATCAAGGCGCTGCTGTTCGGCACGGTCGCCGGGCTGGTCGGCTGCTACCGCGGCCTGACCGTCAAGGGCGGCCCCAAGGGTGTGGGTAACGCCGTCAACGAGACCGTCGTCTACGCGTTCATCTGTTTGTTCGTGATCAACGTCATCATGACCGCGATCGGCGTGCGGGTGTTGGTACGGTGAGCCGCCGATGAGCTACGACGCGACGCTGCGGTTCCGTCGCCTGTTCCGCGGGGTGCCCCGGGTGGTCGACAACTTCGGCGAACAGGCGCTGTTCTACGGCCAGTCGATGCGCTACATCCCCAACGCGCTCACCCGGTACCGGCGGGAAACGGTGCGGCTGATCGCCGAGATGACGATGGGCACCGGCGCGCTGGTGATGATCGGCGGCACGGTCGGCGTGGCCACCTTCTTGACCCTGGCCTCCGGCGGGGTGATCGCCGTGCAGGGCTACTCGTCGCTGGGCAACATCGGCATCGAGGCGTTGACCGGGTTCTTATCGGCGTTCCTCAACGTGCGCATCGTCGCCCCGGTGATCGCCGGCATCGCGTTGGCCGCCACCATCGGCGCCGGGGCCACCGCCCAACTCGGGGCGATGCGGGTCGCCGAGGAGATCGACGCCGTCGAAGTGATGGCGGTGCACTCGGTGTCCTACCTGGTGTCCACCCGGCTGATCGCCGGGCTGATCGGGATCATCCCGCTGTACTCGCTGTCGGTGCTGGCCGCGTTCTTCGCGGCCCGGTTCACCACCGTGTTCATCAACGGGCAGTCCGCGGGGCTCTACGACCACTACTTCGACACCTTCCTGATCCCCACCGACCTGCTGTGGTCGTTCCTGCAGGCGATCGTGATGTCGATCGCGGTGATGCTGGTGCACACCTATTACGGCTACAACGCGGCCGGTGGCCCGGTCGGGGTGGGCATCGCGGTCGGCCAGTCGGTGCGCACCTCGCTGGTGGTGGTCGTCGTCATCACCTTGTTCATCTCGCTCGCCGTCTACGGCGGGTCCGGCAACTTCAACCTCTCCGGGTAGCGCGGGCAGGGACGATGGAGACCGACGCGAAGCGCACCCATGTCAGGATCGCCGCCGCCGTGCTGGCGACCCTGATCGCGGCCGCGGCCGTGTTCACCTATCTGGCCTACACCGCGGCGTTCACCTCGGCCAAGACGGTGACGGTGACCTCACCGCGCGCCGGGCTGGTGATGGAACGCGACGCCAAGGTCAAATACCTCGGCATCCAGATCGGCAAGGTCAAAGCCATTGACTACCAAGGCGAACAGGCCAAGCTGACCCTGGCCATCGACAGCAGCGAGTTGCACTACATCCCGGACAACGCCGGCGTGCGCATCGCCGGCAACACCATCTTCGGGGCCAAATCGGTGGAGTTCGTGCGGCCGGACAAGCCGTCGGCCAAGCCGCTGCGCGCGGGCGCCCACGTGGCGGCCTCGTCGGTGCAGTTGGAAGTCAACACGCTGTTTCAAACCCTCACCGACGTGCTGGACAAGATCGACCCGGTGCACCTCAACGGGACGCTGGGCGCGCTGGCCGAGGGAATGCGGGGCCACGGCGACGATCTGGGCGCGACCCTGGCCGGGCTGAACAGCTACCTGGTTCAGCTGAACCCCAAGCTGCCCACCCTGCATGAGGACTTCCGCAAGACCACCACGGTGGGCAACATCTATGCCGACGCGGCCCCCGATCTGGTCACCGTCATCGACAACGCGCCCACGATCAGCAAGACGATCGTCGCTGAGCAAGACGACCTGAACGCGACGCTGTTGGCGGCGACGGGCTTGGCGCACAACGGCTATGACACCCTGGCTCCGGCGGCCGACGACTACATCGCCGCGGTCCAGCGGTTCCGCGCCCTGGCCAAGGTTTTGGGTGACTATTCCCCCGAATTCGGCTGTCTGCTGAAGGCCATGGTGGCCGGCGCGCGGAAGTTCGGGCCGGTGATCGGCGGTACCAAGCCGGGCTTGTTCGTGGATGCGAGCTTCATTCCGGGTGTTCCGGCCTACACCTATCCGGAGAGCCTGCCGATGGTCAACGCATCCGGTGGCCCCAATTGCCGTGGCTTGCCCGATATCCCCTCCAAGCAGAACGGCGGATCCTGGTACCGGGCACCGTTCCTGGTCACCGACAACGCCTACGTTCCCTACCAGCCCAACACCGAGTTGCAGTTTGACGCACCGTCGACCGTGCAGTTCCTGTTCAACGGTGCCTTCGCCGAGCGGGACGAGTACTGATGGGCAGCAACAAAACTCTGGTCAACGTCGGTGTCTTCACCGCCGTCATGCTGGTGGTGGCGGCCGGCCTGATCGTGGTGTTCGGCGAGTTCCGGTTCGCCGCCGCCCACACCTACCACGCCAACTTCGTCACCGCCTCCCGGCTGAAGTCCGGCCAGGATGTGCGCATCGCCGGCATCCCGGTAGGCACCGTGAAATCCGTGGAATTGGCGCCGGACCACAGCGTTGACGTCACCTTCGATGTCAACAAGCGCTACCAGCTCTACACCTCGACGCGGGCGCTGGTCCGGTACGAGAATCTGGTCGGCGACCGATACCTGGAGATCGCGTCCGGCCCCGGCGACCTGCGCAAGCTGCCGCCTGGGGGCACCATTCCGCGGGAACACACCCAGCCGGCGCTGGACCTGGACGCGTTGCTGGGCGGTTTGCGTCCGGTGCTCAAGGGGTTGGACGGCAACAAGGTCAACGAGATCAGCGGCGCGGTCATCGAGCTGCTGCAGGGCCAGGGTGGGGCGCTGTCGCAGATGCTGTCGTCCACCAGCGCATTCACCCAGAACCTGGCGGCCCGCGACCAGCTCATCGGCGATGTTATCGCCAACCTCAACACCGTCCTGGGCACCGTCGACGCTAAAAGCGCCGAATTCGATTCAAGCGTCGATCAGCTCCAGCAGCTGATCTCCGGCCTGGCGCAGGGCCGCGATCCGATCGCCGGGGCGATCGGGCCGCTGGCGTCGGCCGAGACCGACCTGACCGACATGCTGCAAAAATCGCGACGGCCGTTACAAGGTGTGCTGGAGAACGTCCGCCCGTTGGCGACCGAGCTGGACCAGCGGCAGCAGGACATCAACGCCATGTTGGACCCGCTGGAGGAGAACTATCTGCGGCTCAACGCGCTGGGCGCCTACGGGTCGTTCTTCAACATCTACTACTGCACCGTCCGGATCAAGATCAACGGACCCGCCGGCAGTGACATCCTGATCCCGTTCGGCGGTCCCGCCGACCCGTCCAAGGGGAGGTGTTCTCCTGTCAAGGACTGACCGCACGCCTCTCGATCGCGCGACCCGCACCGGTATTTTCGGCATCGTTTTGGTGGCCTGCCTGGTGCTGGTGGCGTTCGGGTACACCAGCCTGCCGTTTTGGCCGCAGGGCAAGACCTACCACGCGTACTTCGGTGACGCCGGCGGCATCATTCCCGGCAACGACGTGACGGTATCCGGTATCAAGGTCGGGGCCGTCGAATCGGTGTCATTGGCCGGTGCCAGCGCCAAGGTGACGTTCACCGTGGACCGCAAGCTCAGAGTGGGCGACCAGTCGTTGGCCGCGATCCGGACCGACACCGTCCTGGGGGAGAAGTCCCTGGCGGTCACCCCGGGCGGGTCGGGCTGGGCGACGGACATCCCGCTGGGCCGTACCACCACCCCGTACACCCTCAACACCGCGCTGCAAGATCTCGGTGGCAACGTCAGCGACTTGGATAAGCCGCGGTTCGAGCAGGCCCTGCAGGTGCTCACCGATTCGCTGCGCGACGCGACCCCGCAGCTGCGCGGCGCGCTGGACGGCGTGGCCGCGCTGTCCCGCAGCATCAACCGCCGCGACGAGGCGCTCAAGCAGCTTCTCGCCCATGCCAAGTCGGTCACCCAGGTGCTCAACCAGCGGGCCAACCAGGTCAACCAGCTGGTGCTCGACGGCAACCAGCTGTTTGCCGCGCTCGATGAGCGGCGGCAGGCGCTGAGCACCCTGATCGGCGGCATCGACGACGTGTCGACCCAGCTGTCGGGTTTGGTCACCGACAACCGCGCCGAAATCGGTCCGGCCTTGACGAAACTGAACTCGGTGCTGGACAACCTGATCGACCGCCGGGACCGGATCAGCGGGGCACTCAAGCGGCTGCCGGGGTATGCCACCGCGCTGGGCGAGGTGGTGAGCTCCGGCCCCGGTTTCCAGATCAACGTCTACGGGCTGCCGCCGGCCACCATGGCCGAAGTGCTGCTGGACGCCTACTTCCAGCCCGGCAAGCTCCCGGACAGCCTGGCCGACATGCTGCGCGGCTACATCGCCGAGCGCCTGATCATTAGGCCGAAGTCACCATGACCGTGTTCTCCGTCTTTCGCACTCGTCACCGGGCCTTGCGCAGGTCCCTCGCCGTCGCGCTGGCTGTGTTGCTGGCGGTCGGCGCCTATGTGATCTGGCCGTCGCGCGGCGGTCACCAGATCACCGCCTACTTCACCTCGGCGGTCGGCCTGTACCCGGGTGACGACGTCCGCGTGGTCGGGGTGCCGGTCGGCCGAATCGACACCATCGAGCCGCGTGCCGAAGACGTCAAGATCACCATGACGGTGAGCCGTGACGTCCAATTGCCGGCCGACGCGGGCGCCATCATCGTGGCGCCGAACATCGTGTCGGCGCGATTCATCCAGCTCACCCCGGCCTACACCGGGGGGCCGACCCTGGCCGACCACGCGTCGATCGGGCTGGACCGCACCGGGGTGCCGGTGGAATGGGATGAGGTCAAAGAGCAACTGACCCAGCTGAGCGCCCAGCTGGGTCCGCAGGGCGCCGATCTGCAGGGCCCGCTCAGCGACGTCGTCAACCAGGCCGCCGACACGTTTGACGGCAACGGCGACTCCTTCCGGAACGCGTTGCGCGAGCTGTCGGCGACCGCCGGGCGGCTCGGCGATTCGCGCACCGACTTGTTCGGCACCGTCAAGAACCTGCAGGTGCTGGTGAACGCGTTGTCGTCGAGCAATGAGCAGATCGTCCAGTTCTCCGACCATGTCGCGTCGGTGTCGCGGGTGCTCGCCGACGCGTCGACCGGCCTGGACAGCACCCTGGGCACCCTGAACCAGGCGCTGCGCGACGTGCGGGGCTTTTTGCACGACAACAACGACGTGCTGGTCAGCCAGGTCAACAAGCTGGCCGATTTCACCAAAATTCTGTCCGACCAGCACGACGACCTCGAGCAGGTGCTGCACGTAACGCCGAACGGCCTGGCCAACTTCTACAACATCTACGAGCCCGCGCAGGGCACCGTGGCGGGGCTGCTGTCGGTGCCCAACTTCGGCAACCCGGTCCAGTTCATCTGCGGCGGCACCTTCGACACCGGGTCGAACCCGGACAACTTCAAGCGGGCCGAGATCTGCAAGGAGCGGATGGGGCCGGTGATGCGGCGCTGGACGATGAACTTCCCGCCGCTGCTGTTCCACCCGGTCAACACCATCACCGCGTACAAGGGTCAGATCATCTACGACACCCCGGAAACCGAGGCGAAGGCGCAAACCCCGCTGCCGTATCTGCAGTGGCAGCCGGCGCCCGGGGTGACGCCGCCCAATCCGGACGATGTGGCCGCGCTGTTCTTGCCGCCCGCCCCGCCGCCCGTGCCCGGGCAGCTCGGTCGACCACCCGGGCCGGCACCGGCGGCGCCGCAGGCGCAAGGGGGTGGCCGATGAGGCGGATCGCGTTGCGGGCCGGCGCCCTCGGCGCGGGAACCTTACTGCTGGCGGGGTGTCAGTTCGGCGGCCTGAACTCGCTGAACATGCCCGGCACCGCGGGACATGGCAAAGGGTCCTACACCATCACCGTGGACCTGCCC
>NZ_MLQM01000007.1:0-61862 GCF_001854525.1 Mycobacterium talmoniae | reverse complement strand
CCCACCCCCCCCCCCCCACCACCCCACACCCCCCGCCGCGTCAGATGCGCATAAGGGACCGGGGCCGGACCCACCGCGTTGGCGGGATCGACGCCGCTGGGCAGATGCGCGGTGCCGCCGGGCCCGGTCCCCGGCGTGGGCACGTGGGCGGCCGGGTCACCCGGGGCCGCCGCGGGCGGGCTGGCCGGGCCGGGCAGGTTGACGTTGGCTGGCAGCGGGATCCCGGTGCCGGGCACCGTGTCGGGCAGGTTGCTCACCTGCGCGCGCGGCAGCACGTTGGCACCGGCTGGCGTCGCCACGAACTGGCTCACCGAGTCGGCGACCTGTTTGGAGTCGGCGGGTGCGGTGGAGTTGCCGGCGAAGGCCGCCGCGGCCGCCATCAGCAGTGACGAGGCGCTGGCCGGATCGGCGGCCGCTTGCTGGATCACCGGGCTGATCTGCTCGATGGCCGGCATCCCGGGCAGTTGTGCGCTGGGAATCGGCTGCGGAGACACGGCCGGGTCGGCCGCGGCGACGCCGCCGAAGATCAGCGCAGTCGACGAGCCGACCGCAACGGCGGTTGCGGTGAACAGCGTCCGAGTCCGCGACATGGTTTCTCCCAATCCTCGACAGCAGGTCTGCAAGCCGAAGCTAGTTTGTTACTAGAGAGACTCAAGTGACACGTGTGGCATTTATAGAACCGTTACGGAGCGGTGCGGTTCCGGTGACCCGAGTGGCCCGCCACCCGCCGGCTGCGACCCGCCGGGGCCTGCGGCACGGTTGTCGCGCCGCTCGGCGGGGTGGCGCGGCTCCTCGCCGGGGCCTGCGGCCGGGTTCGTCGCCCCGCTAAAGTCGATCCGGTAGACGCCTTATCCAACGCCGCGCCCGCGGCGGCCCCCGCCCGCCAGTCGACCAACTGGTTGACCGCCCTGGCCCCGCTGCTGCTGCTGGCCAGCGTCGGCGCGCGGCTGGGCTGGACCTACCTGGCCCCCAACGGCGCCAACTTCGTGGACCTGCACGTCTACATCGGCGGCGCCGCCGCGCTCGATCATCCCGGCACCCTGTACAGCTACACCTACGCCGATCAGACCCCCGATTTCCCGCTGCCGTTCACCTATCCGCCGTTCGCGGCGATCGTCTTCTACCCGCTGCACCTGCTGCCGTTCGGCGTGGTGGCGTTTTGCTGGCAAGTCGGGACGATGGCCGCGCTGTACGGGCTGGTGCGGCTCAGTCAACGCATGCTGGGGGCGCCCGCGGGGGCCGGTCACCGCGTCGCGATGCTGTGGACGGCGGTGGGGATCTGGACCGAGCCGCTACGCAGCACTTTCGACTACGGGCAGATCAATGTGTTGCTGGCGCTGGCCGCGCTGTGGGCGGCCTACAGCACCCGGTGGTGGTTGTCGGGTCTGTTGGTGGGCGCGGCCGCCGGGGTCAAGCTGACCCCGGCGATCACCGGGGTGTACTTCGTAGGGGTCCGGCGGTGGGCTGCGGCGGTGTTTTCGGCGGTGGTGTTCCTCGCCAGCATCGCGGTGTCGTTTTGGGTCGCGGGTGACGAAACGCGTTACTACTTCACCGAACTGATCGGCGACCCGGACCGCATCGGACCGGTCGCCACCTCGTTCAACCAGTCCTGGCGCGGGGGCATCTCACGGATCATCGGCCACGACGCAGGCTACGACGTGCTGGTGCTCGCCGCCCTGGCCGTCACCGCGCTGGTGGCCATCCTGGCCTGGCGTGCGTTGCGCACCGGCCGGGACCAGCCCGACCGGCTGGGTTTGCTGCTGGTGGTCGAATTGTTCGGGTTGCTGCTCTCGCCGATCTCCTGGACCCACCACTGGGTGTGGCTGGTGCCGCTGATGATCTGGCTAATCCACGGCCCGCTGCGTGAGCGCCGCGGCGCGCGGATCCTGGGCTGGGGCTGGCTGGTGTTGCTCCTCATCGGGGTGCCTTGGTTGCTGAGCTTCGCGCAGCCCAGCATCTGGCAGGAGGACCGGCCCTGGTATCTGGCTTGGGCGGGGCTGGTGTACATCGTGGCGACGTTGGCCACGTTGGGCTGGATCGCGACGACCGGACGGCGAGCCTGCGGTGAGGGCGCCGAGTCTGCGGTGAGGGCGCCGAGTCTGCGGTGAGGGCGTCGAGTCTGCGGTGAGGGCACCGAGTCTGCAGTGAGGGCACCGAGTCTGCGGTGAGGGCGTCGAGCCTGCGGTGAGGCCGTGTTTCCGCCCCGATACCCGGCCTGGACGCAGACTCGATGCCATGGACGCAGTCTCGATGCCGCCAGCGCAGACTCGACGCCGCCAGCGCAGTCTCGATGCCCTACACGCAGGCTCGATGCCGCCAGCGCAGACTCGACGCCCTAGCCCGCCAGGAGCTCGTTGATATCGCGGGCCATCGCCAAATCCCGCTCGGTAATACCACCCGCCGAATGCGTGACGAGCGCGAAAGTCACGGTCCGCCACCGGATATCGATGTCGGGGTGGTGATCCTTTGCTTCCGCGTGCTCGGCGACCCGGCGCACGGCGTCGATCCCGGCCATAAACGTCGGGAACTTGACCGATCGACGCAGGACACCCTCGACACGCTGCCAGTTCTCGAGGTCGGTCAGGGCGCTGTCGACCTGCTCATCCGTTAACACAGCCATCTTCCGACCGTAGGACGGTATAGCGTCACACGCCATGCCCAACCAGATCGTCGTCGCCGGCGCCGTCGTCTCCGGAGCCGCGCTCCTGGTCGCGCAGCGCCTAAGGCCCCCCGAACTGGCCGGGCGCTGGGAACTACCCGGCGGCAAGGTCGCGCCCGGCGAAACCGAACCGGCCGCGCTGGCCCGCGAGCTGGCCGAGGAGTTGGGCGTCGACCGCGCGGCGGTCGAGGTCGGCGAGCGCCTGGGCGCAGACGTCGCGCTGGGCGCGGCCGCCACGCTGCGCGCCTACCGGGTGACCCTGACCCGGGGGAAACCCCACCCGCACGATCACCGCGCGCTGCGCTGGGTGACCGCCGCCGACCTGGCCGACATCGACTGGGTGCCCGCCGACCGCAGCTGGCTGGCAGACCTGACGCGGCTGCTGAACACGCGAGCGGCCGGCGCCTCGTAGCCGCGCTACGGCTTCCACAGCCAATTTCCAGAAAAGCCACAGTGCCTCGCCAGAAAGCACCGTGGCCTGGTGACGTTACCTAACGTTAACCGCGAAGTGAGGCGTTGTTAGTGGTCAGGATGGTTTTCTGGATGGAGTGAGGTTGGCTGCTGAGCTGGACACCGGCACGTGCCGGAATGCGCTATCGCTGCAGGTCAGGGTTTCCGCGTTCCGCCCCGGAGTCTGGCACGTGGTCGCCTCGCAACCGACCTATGCTGAATAGCTGCCGCTGACCAGCCCGCGGACCGTCACCGATGCCGGCCAATCGGATAGCCATCTGTTCAATGGTCGAACCTGATACACCACGACGCGATTGCCCGATAAACCAACCGGAACCGGGCTGCACTGCCACGAAGGAGGCGCTGACATGACGGTGACCCCCCACGTCGGTGGCCCGCTCGAAGAGTTGCTGGAGCGCAGCGGCCGGTTCTTCACTCCGGGGGAGTTCTCCAAGGACCTGCGCACGGTGACCCGCCGCGGCGGCCGCGAGGCCGACGTGTTCTACCGGGACCGGTGGAGCCACGACAAGGTGGTTCGCTCCACCCACGGGGTCAACTGCACCGGGTCGTGCTCGTGGAAGATCTACGTCAAAGACGGCATCATCACCTGGGAAACCCAGCAGACCGACTACCCGTCGGTGGGTCCGGACCGGCCCGAATACGAGCCGCGCGGCTGCCCCCGCGGCGCCTCCTTCTCCTGGTATTCCTACTCGCCGACCCGGGTCCGCTACCCGTATGCCCGCGGCGTGCTGGTGGAGATGTACCGGGAGGCCAAGGCCCGGCTCGGCGACCCGGTGCTGGCCTGGGCCGACATCCAGGCCGATCCGGAGCGCCGCCGCCGCTATCAGCAGGCCCGTGGCAAGGGTGGCCTGGTCCGGGTGACCTGGGCCGAGGCCACCGAGATGATCGCCGCGGCGCACGTGCACACCATCAAGACCTACGGCCCCGACCGGGTGGCCGGGTTCTCGCCGATCCCGGCGATGTCGATGGTCTCCTACGCCGCCGGGTCACGGTTCTTCGAGCTGATCGGCGCCCCGATGACGTCGTTCTACGACTGGTACGCCGACCTGCCGGTGGCCTCACCGCAGGTGTTCGGCGACCAGACCGATGTGCCGGAGTCCGGCGACTGGTGGGACGCCGCGTATCTGATGATGTGGGGTTCCAACGTCCCGATCACCCGCACCCCGGACGCGCACTGGATGGCCGAGGTGCGCTACCGCGGCACCAAGGTGGTCTCGGTCAGCCCGGACTACGCCGACAACACCAAGTTCGCCGACGAGTGGATGCCGTGTGCGGCGGGCACCGACGGCGCGCTGGCCATGGCGATGGGCCACGTCATCCTCACCGAATGCTATGTCAAACAACAGGTTCCGTTCTTCGTTGACTATGTGCGGCGCTACACCGACCTGCCGTTTTTGATCAAGCTGGAACAGCGCGGCGACATGCTGGTGCCCGGGAAAAACCTCACCGCCGCCGACCTCGGCCAGACCGTCGAAAACGCGGCACTCAAGCCGGCGCTGCACGACGACTTCACCGACCGCGTCGTCATCCCGCCCGGCTCGCTGGGCTTCCGCTTCGGCGAGGACGGCGTCGGCAAATGGAACCTGGACCTCGGCGGGATCAACCCGGCGCTGACGATGCTGGGTCGGCACGACAGCGACACCGCGCTGGTCCACCTCGCCGACTTCGACACCATCACCGGGGAAGGAAAGACCGTGGCCCGCGGCGTCCCGGTGCGCCGGGTCGGTGACCACCTGGTGTGCACGGTCTTCGACCTGATGCTGGCCGGTTACGGGGTGGCGCGGCCCGGGTTGCCGGGGGAGTGGCCCACCGGCTACGACGACCCCACCCAGCCCAACACCCCGGCCTGGCAGGAGCCGATCACCGGGGTGTCGGCGGCGCAGGCCATCCGGGTCGCCAAGGAATTCGCCCGTAGCGCCGAGGAATCCGGCGGCCGCTCGATGATCATCATGGGCAGCGGCATCTGTCAGTGGTTCCACGGCGACGCCATCTACCGCGCGGTGCTGGCCTTGTTGATGTTGACCGGGTCGATGGGGCGCAACGGCGGCGGCTGGGCGCACTACGTCGGCCAGGAGAAGGTGCGCCCGTTGACCGGATGGCAGACGATGGCGATGGCCACCGACTGGGTGCGCCCGCCTCGGCAGGTGCCCGGCGCCTCGTACTGGTACGCGCACACCGACCAGTGGCGTTACGACGCCTACGGCGCCGACAAGTTGACCAGCCCGCTGGGTCGGGGGCGCTTCGACGGCAAGCACACGATGGATCTGCTGGCGTCGGCCACCGCGATGGGCTGGAGCCCGTTCTACCCGCAGTTCGACAAGTCCAGTCTGGATGTGGCCGACGAGGCCAAGGCCGCGAACCGCGACATCAGCGAGTACGTCGCCGAACAGCTCGGGCAGCGCAACCTCAAACTGGCGGTTACCGATCCGGACAATCCGGCCAACTGGCCGCGGGTGCTCACCGTGTGGCGCGCCAACCTGATCGGCTCCTCGGGTAAGGGCGGCGAGTATTTCCTCAAGCACCTGCTGGGCACCGACTCCAACGTGCTCGGCGACCCGCCCACCGAGGGGGTGCGGCCCAGCGACGTCGTCTGCGAGGGCGAGATTCCCGAGGGCAAACTCGATCTGTTGATGTCGATCGACTTCCGGATGACCTCGACGACGCTGGTGTCGGATCTGGTGCTGCCGGCGGCCACCTGGTACGAGAAAGCCGACCTGTCGTCCACCGACATGCACCCGTACGTGCATTCGTTTTCCGCGGCCACCGACCCGCCGTGGGAAACCCGCAGCGACTACGACGCGTTCGGCGCGATCGCCCGCGCCTTTTCCGCGATGGCCAAGCGGCACCTAGGCACCCGCACCGATGTGGTGCTCACCGCGCTCGGCCACGATTCGCCGGATGCGATGGCCTATCCCGACGGCACCGAGCGCGACTGGCTGCACACCGGGGAGACACCGGTTCCCGGTAAGACGATGGCCAAACTCACGGTGGTGGAACGCGACTACGCCGCGGTCTACGACAAGTGGTGCACGCTGGGGCCGTTGGTCGACAAGTTCGGGTTGACCGTCAAGGGGTACACCGTGCACCCCTTCCAGGAGGTCGACGAACTCAGCAAGAAGTTCGGGGTGATGAATTCCGGTGCCGGCCGAGGCCGCCCGGCGGTCACCTCGGCGCAGCGGATGTGCGACGTGATCCTGCTGCTGTCCGGGACCACCAACGGCCGGCTGGCGGTCGAGGGGTTCCGCGAGTTGGAGAAGCGCACCGGTCAGCGGCTGGCGCACCTGGCCGAGGGCAGCGAGGAAAAGCGCATCACCTACGCCGATACCCAAGCCCGCCCGGTCCCGGTGATCACCAGCCCGGAATGGTCGGGCAGCGAAACCGGCGGGCGGCGCTACGCCCCGTTCACCGTCAACATCGAGAACCTCAAGCCGTTCCACACGCTGACCGGGCGGATGCATTTCTACCTGGCGCACGACTGGGTCGAGGAGCTGGGCGAGCATCTGCCGGTCTTCCGCCCGCCGCTGGATATGGCGCGGCTGTTCAACGCGCCCGAACTCGGGGTCACCGACGACGGCATCGGGCTCACGGTGCGCTACCTGACGCCGCACTCCAAATGGTCGTTCCACTCCACCTATCAGGACAACCTCTACATGCTGTCGCTGTCCCGCGGCGGCCCGACCATGTGGATGAGCCCCGGCGACGCTGCGAAAATCAAAGTCCAAGACAATGATTGGGTCGAGGCGGTGAACGCCAACGGTGTCTTCGTGTGCCGGGCCATCGTCAGCCACCGGATGCCCGACGGGGTGGTGTTCGTCTACCACGTGCAGGAACGCACCGTGGACACGCCGCGTGCCGAAACCACCGGCAAACGCGGCGGCAACCACAACGCCCTGACCCGGGTGCGGGTCAAGCCGTCCCATTTGGCCGGCGGGTACGGCCAGCACGCGTTCGCGTTCAACTACATGGGCCCGACCGGCAACCAGCGCGATGAGGTGACGGTGGTGCGCCGCCGCAGCCAGGAGGTCAGGTACTGACGATGAAGGTAATGGCCCAAATCGCGATGGTGATGAACCTCGACAAGTGCATCGGGTGTCACACCTGTTCGGTCACCTGCAAGCAAGCCTGGACCAACCGTTCCGGCACCGAGTATGTGTGGTTCAACAACGTCGAAACCCGTCCGGGACAAGGCTATCCGCGCACCTACGAGGACCAGGACCGCTGGCGCGGCGGCTGGGTGCGCGATAAGAAGGGCCGGTTGCGGCTGCGCGACGGTGGTCGCCTGCACAAGCTGGCGCGCATCTTCGCCAACCCCAAGCTGCCCACCATCAACGACTACTACGAGCCGTGGACCTACGACTACGAGAACCTGACGTCCGCACCGTTGGGGGACACCCTGCCGGTCGCGGCGCCGCGCAGCCAGATCAGCGGCGAGCCGATGAAGATCGAGTGGGGGCCGAACTGGGACGACAACCTGGCCGGGTCGGCCAACACCCTGGCCAATGACCCGATCCTGAAGAAGGTCAGCGCCGAGGTCACCAGCAAGCTCGAAGAAACCTTCATGTTCTACCTGCCCCGGATCTGCGAGCACTGCCTCAACCCGTCCTGTGTGGCGAGCTGCCCGTCGGGCGCGATGTACAAGCGCACCGAGGACGGCATCGTGTTGGTCGACCAGGACAAGTGCCGCGGCTGGCGGATGTGCGTGTCCGGGTGTCCGTACAAGAAGGTGTACTTCAACCACAAGACCGGCAAGGCCGAGAAGTGCACGTTCTGCTACCCGCGCGTCGAGGTCGGCCTGCCGACGATCTGCTCCGAGACCTGCGTGGGACGGTTGCGCTACATCGGCTTGGTGCTCTACGACGCCGACAAGGTGCTGGAGGCGGCCTCGGTGGAAAACGACGCCGACCTCTACGAGGCGCAGTGCGGGGTGTTCTTAGATCCCAATGACCCCAAGGTGATCGCCGGTGCGCGCGCCGAAGGCATCTCCGAGGAATGGATCGACGCCGCGCAACGCTCCCCGGTCTACGCGTTGATCAACCGCTACAAGGTGGCGCTGCCGCTGCACCCGGAATACCGCACCATGCCCATGGTCTGGTACATCCCGCCGCTGTCCCCGGTGGTCGACGCGGTCAGCCGCGACGGCCACGACGGCGAAGACCTGGGCAACCTGTTCGGCGCCTTGGAGGCGCTGCGCATCCCGATGCAGTACCTGGCCGAGCTGTTCACCGCCGGCGACACCGACACCGTCGAGCACGTACTGCGCCGGCTGGCGGCGATGCGGTCCTACATGCGCGATATCAACCTCGGACGCGAGACCCAGCCGCACATCCCGGCCGCGGTCGGGATGACCGAGGAAGACATCTACGAGATGTACCGCTTGCTGGCGATCGCGAAATACGAGGAGCGGTACGTGATCCCGACCGCGTACCGGGCGCAGGCGCACGATCTGGAGCACATGGGCTGCTCGCTGGACTTCGACGGCGGACCGGGCATGTACGAATCCGGCCCGTTCGGATCGGGCAGCGGCGAGCCGGTGCCCGTGGCGGTGGAAACCTTCCACGCCACCAAACAGCGCCAGACGATGGCCGGCGGCGGTGCCTCACGGGTGAACCTGCTGACCTGGGACGGCGGTGACGTGCCGCCAGGCATGTTCCCCGGGGAGCGCCGGCCGTGAGGCTGCTGACCCGGTCCCGGCCGTCCGGGCTGCGTGATCGGGTGGTGTGGCAGGCGGCGTCGCTGCTGCTGGCCTACCCCGACGACCAGCACAACGAGCGCCTGGACACCGTGGAAAGCCTGCTGGCCCACCTCGACGGGGAGCCGGCGGACCTGTTGCGGCGCACCGTGACCGCGCTGCGCGGCACCGACCCGCTGCGCGCCGCCACCGACTACGTCGAAACCTTCGATATGCGTCGGCGCTCGACGATGTACCTGACGTATTGGACCGCCGGGGATACCCGCAACCGCGGCATGGAGATCCTGGCGTTCGCCACCGCCTACCGGGAGGCCGGGGTCGCACCTCCGGCCAAAGAGGGGCCCGACTATCTGCCGGTGGTACTTGAGTTCGCCGCGACCGTCGACCCCGAGGCGGGCCGTAAGTTGTTGAATGCGCACCGGGTGCCGATCGATGTGCTGCTCGGCGCGCTGAGGGAGGCGGGTTCGCCGTACGCGCACGTCATCGCCGCCGTCTGTGCGACGCTGCCGCCGGTGACCGATCAGGAGCTGCAGCGGGCCCGCCGGCTCGCCGAGGCCGGACCTCCTGCGGAAGCCGTTGGGCTGCAACCGTTTACCTTGACCGTGCCACCCCGGCGTACCGAGGGAGAATGATGTGGCCGAGCTGAACCTGGCTCAGATCTACTGGGACGACGTGCCCTATGTCGCGTTGGCGATCGCCGCGGTGGGCAGCTGGTGGCGCTACCGTTACGACAAGTTCGGTTGGACCACCCGATCGTCGCAGCTGTACGAGTCGCGGCTGCTGCAGATCGGTAGCCCGATGTTCCACTTCGGCAGCCTGGTCGTCATCTTCGGGCACGTCGTCGGGTTGATGGTGCCGGAATGGCTGACCGAGAAGCTGGGGCTAAGCGACCACGTCTATCACCTGCAGGCGCTGATCCTCGGCCTGCCCGCCGGGATCGCCACCCTGGTCGGGATCGGTTTGCTGATCTACCGGCGGCGCACTCAGGCGGCGGTGTTCAAGGCCACCACCAGAAACGACAAGTTGATGTATGCGGTGCTGGTGTGCGCACTGCTGGCGGGGATGGGCTGCACGCTGATGGGCACCACCCACTACGGCGAGGTGCACGACTACCGGCAGAACGTGTCGGTGTGGTTCCGCTCGATCTGGATCCTGGACCCGCGCGGCGACTTGATGATCCAGGCGCCGGTGTATTTCCAGGTGCATGTGACGATCGCGCTGGTGCTGATTTCGTTGTGGCCGTTCACCCGGTTGGTGCACGCGTTCAGCGCGCCGGTGGCCTACCTGTTCCGGCCCTACATCGTCTACCGCAGCCGCGATGTGGCGGCCAACAACGAGTGGGTCGGGTCGGCGCCCCCGCGCCGGGGCTGGTAGCGGCTACGGTTTGCCGAACCCGGCTTGGCTCAGCAGCCGTTGACCGGTCGCACCGACGACCAGGTCGACGAACTGGCGCGCCAGCTCGGGGTGCGGCGACTTCTTCAGCGCCGCAATGGGATAGCTGCTCACCGCGTCGGTGGCCTGGGGGAAGGTGACCGTGGCCACCCGGTCACCGGCGACCAGTGCGTCGGTGCGGTTGACGACGCCGGCGTCGGCCTCCCCGGTGGTGACCTTGTTGAGCACATCTTCGACGTCGGGTTCCTCGCTGACCGGGGCCAGGTGCACCCCGGTGGCGTCCTCGACGCGGCGGGTGGCCACCCCGCACGGCATCGGCGGCGGCGACACCACCACCCGCAGCCCCGGCCGGGCCAGGTCGGCGAACGACGCGATCCGGTTGGGATTGCCCGGCGCGGTGACGATCACCAACGTGTTGGAGGCGAATTGGACCGGGCGGCCGGCCAGCAGCCCGGCGGCGGCGACGGTGTCCATTTGGGTGGTGTCGGCCGAGGCGAAGACGTCGCCGGTGGCGCCCTGGGTCAGCTGGGCGGCCAGGTCCGACGAACTGGCGAAATCGAACCGCACGCTGGTGCCGGGATGCTCGGCGCGGAACTGGTCGCCGAGCTCGGTGAAGGTCGGCTGCAGCGAGGCGGCGGCGAGCACCGTCAGTGACAGCGCCGGGGGAGTGGAGCTACAACCCGGTACCGCCGCGGCGACGAGTGCGGTCAGCACGGCGGTAAGTGCCCCGGCGCGGCGGTTCATCGAACATGTCTCCTCGCATTGGTACGCATCGCTACCCTGGCATACGTTGGCGACATGAGGAGGCTGGCATGGCGGTGACACAGATCGACCTCGATGACGACGTGCTGGCCGAGGTGATGCGGATCGCTGGGGTGCGAATCAAGAGGGAAGCCGTGAACCTCGCGATGCGTGATTACGTCGAGCAATTCCGGCGCATCGAGGCGCTGGCCCGGTCCCGCGAGCATGCGAAGGATTGCGACTACTAGGGCTGGCTGGCCGCGCGGGCCGACGAGAAGTCCGTCGGTCATCGACCTGCTGATCTGCGGCGGTGCGGGGCCTGGTGGTCCTGCATGACGACGCCGATTACGAACTCGCCGAGTGCCACCTTCCGGACGTGAACGTACGCCGCGTTGTTAGCGCCCACCAGTAGTGAGTCGTCAGCCTACTGTTGTGGGCCGGCGAACGCCGGGGCGACGAAGCGGTGGAATATCGACCGATAGCGCGCTAGGTCAGCGTCACCATCCTCGAGCCCTCGCATCAGCATCAGCCCGAGGCTGTTCAACCAGAGATAGACGTCCGATCGTGGTAGGTCACGTGGCAGTTCATTGTTGACGTAGGCGACGTCAAGGAATGGGTCGAAGAATTCGGCCGTCAGCGTCTCCAACATCCGTGATTCGGTAATGCGTCGACCGAGGCTGGAGCCTTCAGGTGCGACGACGTGTCGCATCACGGGATCGAGCCGCCCCTCGCTCACGGCGAAGAGCAGCCCTTCGATGATCTGGTTCTGAAGGCCGTCCTGTCGGGCGATGACCTTGTGGGCGCGGTCGCGCATCACCCGTCCGTGCCGAGTGATCAACTCGACGAGCAGGTCGTCGCGATCGCTGAAATAGCGGTAGACGCCCGGCCGTGACATGCCCACCTCGGCGGCGATGTCCTCCATGGTGGTCTTGCGGACGCCGTGGCGATCAATACAGCGCTCGGCGGCCGCCAAGATGCGATCCCGCGGATCGTCCTTCACCGCAGGTGTGGTCGGCGGGTTACGGCGTGCTCGGGGCATGTGCTCATCGTACCCATACGTTGGACATTTTTCGTCAATATGTCCATCTCATGTCCATCGTGGAGATTTACCAGGTCAACGGTCTTGACAACTCGGGGATAGGCGCGTCAAATGACATATTACGAAAATTGTCAGCATGTCACACTCGGGCGGATTGGCTCGCCGGGGCATCAGTGAAGGGAGCCGACACCATGACGATCACGCCACATGGGGCGGACTCCGGTGGTCGGCGCACTAGTGCGCAGCTCCCCAGGGAGCGGGCAGTATCTAGTTCCGGCAGCACCCACGATCGGCCGTAGCCATGTGGACGGTGATCACTAGTGACGGACGACGGCTAGCGAATATCCGTTCGGAGGAGGATGCGCGCCGTACCGTCCATGCGCTGGGAACGACCCAGTGGCGTGGGCCGTCGTCGTGGGATGTGGTCGACGACGACGGGTGCCGCTTCGTCGCCGAGATCAGGCATCGCAGGGAACGGCCTCGGCCATGATCGTCGGACGCAACCCGAGTACTCCGGTGATGGGCGACACCGTACTGGCGCGAGCTGATCACCGCCGCGGCGTCGGCATCATCGTTGACTCCGATGCGATCCGGTACAAGGTCTACTGGCGCGACGGCACCGACACCCTGCGCTGGCACACGCGTCATGAATTGACCGTTCCGCGACTCGACTACGAACCGGGACGGCCATGACGCACGGGTGGTATCGAAGTTTCCCGCACGAGAGGCCCTGGGAGGCAACACAATGCAATTCTGCATAGGCGACCAGGTTCGCGAAGGTCGGCGGGTCGGCACGGTCACCGACGTAGGCACCATACTCATCCAAGTCAAGACAACGATGGGCGCTTCGCGGATGGTCTGCCCGTGGGAACTTGTCAGGTTGCGCGCCTGTCACGACGGGCCCAGTTCCGACGCAGCGCAAGACCGCAACATCCAGGAGCAGTGACCGCAATGCCGAATGTAGAAGACGCAAACCTGGCTGCGGTCAGCACACCCACGGGGGCGCCGACCGTAGTCAGCACCGTCGACGAGGACGGCCGTCGGCGGATCAGTGTATTCGGCCCTGACCGGGCAGAAATCTGCGGCGCGTTCCAACCTGTCGACCGGCCCTACTGGTTGATGTACGTCACTACCAGGATCGTCGATGGCGTTGACCGGTCCCAGCCCAACCGAATCCCGCGCCGCATTCCACTACCGACACTACGAGACGTCTACCAGTGGCTCGAACTCATCGCCGGCCTGTACACGAGGGCGGCGAGCCAATGACCACCGCCGTGTCGATGCCGCTACCACCGACTACCCACCCGAGGTATGAGGCAGGCGCCGCGAGCCAGTCCGAGCCGAGTGTGGCCGGGCGGTTGGTGGCACTGATGTCGCGCCTGACGATTAGGCCCGCGCTGGCGCTCGGCAGCTATGTGCCCACCCTTCCGTGGCCGTTTGGTGTCGTTGAATTCGCCTGCAGCGTCGCAGTTCCGACCCCCGATGCCGTCCGGACGACCGTGGCGTTGCCGACGGCAACTGCGCAGCTTGTCCGCGCCCCCGGCGTCGTGCCGGCGGACGGCAGCCGGCGAGTGGTGCTCTACTTGCACGGCGGCGCGTTCCTGGCTGGTGGGGCGCACTCGCACGGTCGGCTGGTCACCGCGATCTCGCGATATGCCGACGCAGCGGTACTGGTGCCCAACTATCGGCTGATCCCCAAGCACTCGATCGACATGGCCCTCGACGACTGTCATGACGCCTACCGTTGGCTACGCGGACGCGGCTACGAGCCGGAACAGATTGTGCTAGCCGGTGATTCCGCAGGTGGGTACCTCGCACTTGCATTGGCCCAGCGGCTACAGGCCGAGGGCGAAACACCAGCGGCCCTGGTCGCGATCTCACCGTTGCTGCAGCTGGCGCAAGAACCCAAGCGGGCGCATCCCAACATCAAGATCGACGCGATGTTTCCGCCCAAGGCGTTCGACGCGCTGGTCGCGCTGGTCGCGGACGCCACCGCCAAGCACACCAATGACGGCAAGACCGAAGAAGCCTACGAACCACTCGAGCACATCGAACCCGGCCTGCCGCCAACGTTGATTCACGTGTCCGGGTCGGAGGCGCTGCTGCACGACGCTCAGTTGGCCGCCGCCAAGCTGACGGCGGCGGGTGTGCCTGCCGAGGTGTGCATCTGGCCAGGTCAGATCCACGACTTCCAGCTCTTGGCACCAGTGGTCCCCGAGGCCACCCGCTCACTAAAGCAGATTGGTGAGTACATCCGTGCGGTCACGTCACGGCCCATGGAGCCACCGGCCAACGTTCAGCGTCAGGCAGGTCATCGGTTACTGCGGCCGCTGCCACGTTTGGTGGCCGAGGCCCACTGATGGAACTCACCACGCCAAACGGGCCCACCGGTGCCGTCGCCGGGGCGCCCACCGCGGAGGTGTCCACGCAGCGCAAATTCGGACACCGGTTCGTTTCACATGAGGCAGCGACGGGCCGACGGGCATTGACACGGCTGGGGGCGTCCCGTAACATCTGCCGATTAGATCGTTCTATACAGTTCGACGGCGGTAGTGCCGGATGGGGTATGCCGCTCTCACGCAAAGGATTTCCAGGACGACTATGTCTTTGGCTACTGCGGTCCGTGGGAAGCGGTCGAGCCCCTGGCGTCGAGGTTGTCCGGTGATCTGGCGTGTGGTTGTGGCGGCGGCGACCATCGCAGTGACGGCAACGGTGCTGGCGCCTGTGGCGTCGGCAGACCCGACTGCCGACTTGAGATCGGCGGTACAAGCGAAACGTGGCGGCTGTCCGGCGCTGCAATCCGATCCGGTGCTCGACGGGGTTGCTCAGCGCGCCAACCTCGAGACGCAGAATTACGCTGGCCACACGGCGCGGTTCCAGCCGCTGGAAGATCCGATGCCGATGTTGCGCCACCTGTCGTACCCCGCGGGCAAGGCCAAACTGCTAGCCGGTTTCGCAGACACTCAGCAAAAGGCGATCTACGGGGCCGCGCTATTTGGTTGGGACACCATTCCCGACTGCACCTACACCCGATACGGCGCCGACGTGATGACCAACGCCAGCTCGGGCAACTCCACGGCCGCCATCGTATTGGCCGGCGACTAAATGACCACGCTGACGGCAACCCGCACCTGGACCGCGGAAAGTGTTGCAGGAAACGGAAACCGAGTCGCCGAGTCGGATCGCGATGGCGAACAGGGCGGGATCACCACGTCCGACAATTCGGCTTGCCAGATAGTTGTGGGCCAAGTAACATTCCCCCGACGACTGAGGCGGGTACCACAGTCGTCGGACCTCGCTGCGGGCGTATCTGCCGGCAGCTCGATCTCCGTCAGTACGCGATAGGGAACGAGCCAGCAAACACATGACAGTCACGAACACCGGTGAACGTCACGCCACAGCTGACGTGGACCGTGCGCCACGCGGCAGTGCCGGACTGCATCGGGGCGTCACAACGGCGAGTTCGATCCTCGGGCGCCCTCGGGCGCTTTTCCCGCGCCTGACGACGGTGCCGGTGGAGAGTACGAAAACCGTGGGTCGCGCCGTTCTCATGGCAGCGGCGGTTATTCGCTACATCGTCCAGGACGTTATATCGCTGCGGTTCCCAGTCGGCGAAACCACAAACCAATGTTGGTCGCTCTATAAGGTGACCGCGCTGCCGGCCCTGTTGATGGCCATTCCCTTCGGCGGGATGGTGGCCGTTCAGACATCGGGTTTGATCAACCAGGTCGGGGCCGCGTCGATCGTGGGCGCGGCAAGCGGGGTTGGTGTCGTCCGCCAAGGCGCGCCGCTTACGGCGGGCTTGCTGATGGGCGGCGCCGCCGCGTCGGCCATCGCCTCCGACTTCGGTGCACGGGCGATTCGTGAAGAACTCGACGCGCTGCGGGTCATGGGAGTCGACCCGGTCCGAAACCTGGTGGTGCCACGGGTCGTCGCGTTGGTGATCCTTGCTCCGGTGCTGATGGCCGTCATCATCGCCTCGGCGGTGATCGCGTCATTCATCCTGGCGATCACGGTCAGCGACGTGACGAGTGGGAGCTTCTGGGCGTCGTTCGGTGCGTTCGCCAAGATGGTCGATGTTTGGTTCGCCATCGGTAAAGCGGTGGTGTTCGCGGCGATCGTGGGGATCGCGTCGTCGCTGAAAGGTATCGAAGCCAAGGGCGGGCCCCGCGGTGTTGCCGATGCGGTGAACGCGGCCGTCGTTGTGAACGTGGTCGGGATCGTCATCGCGAATCTGGTGATCACGCAGGTCCAGGCGATGTTCTTCCCCATGGCGGTGGCCTAGTGACCGATAGGGTAGCGGCCCCGTCGCGATACCTCGACCAGTTTCGCTTCGTCGAACGGCCCCTGGCGGCTATGCAGACGCCCCTGCACACGGTCGGCGGCGCTGTGCTGTTCGTCGGCCAAGTCCTCTACCTCGCGCCGGTAACCATCAAGCATTACCGCAAAGAGATCCTGGCCCGCATGATCAGCCTGTCTTTTGGCCGTGGTTCGCTGGTCGTCGACGGCGGCGTCATCAGCATTTTGACGATCCTCGGCATTGCGATCGGCGCGTCGATCGCCATCGAGGCGTGGGCCACGTTGAACTTGCTGGGTTTCGGTGCGCTCTCGGGAATCGTGGGCGGACTGGCCAACGTTCGGGAAATGTCGCCGCTGGTCGCCGGGATCGCCTTTGCCGCGCAGGCCGGCTGCAGAATGACCGCCGAGATTGGTGCGATGCGCATCGCCGAGGAGATCGACGCCACCGAGGCGATGGGGTTACGCGCGCTTCCGTACGTGGTGGGTACGCGTTTCCTCGGCGCCTTGCTAATCGTGATCCCGGGGTATGCGCTCACGCTGCTGGTGAGCTTCTTCGTTTCCAACACGATGATCACCGCGATCTACGGATCGCCGAAGGGGACTTACCAGCACTACTTCGTGCAATTCCTGTCGCCGACCGACCTCATGTACTCCACGTTGAAGGCGGCGGTCTTCTGCGCCGCAGTGACGATAATTCACTGTTACTACGGCTATTTCGCGTCTGGCGGCCCAGTCGGGGTGGGCTTGGCTTCTGGACGCGCGGTTCGCGCAAGCCTGGTAGCGATCATGGTCCTGGACTTTGTCCTCACCGTGGCGTTGTGGGGTCTCAAGCCGACGTATCTGTTCACGGGGTAGGTGTTGCGACGATGACGATGCTACTTCGGGTGGACGAACAACGGCATGCGCGCATTCTCACCTTGATCGGTGCAGGGTTTTTTGCGGTACTTCTGATGGTGCTGCTGGCCTACGCCGTGATCACTCCGAGCGGGCGGGTGGCCAAGAACACTATTGCTGTGGCCATCGAGACGCCGTACGTGGGGCAGGGCGTCGACAACGGCACCGCGGTCATCTTGCACGGCGTGAAGATGGGCGAGGTCACGAGAATATCCAAACTCACCGGCAGTCGCGTGCGCATGGACGTCGAGTTGGAAAGCGGTGCCACCAAGGGTTTGACCGATGCCGTCGGCATTGATTTCCGTCCGGCCAACTACTTCGGCGTGACCGGCGTGAATCTGCTACCCGCCGACCACGGCCAGGCCCTGCGTAACGGTGCGTCGATCAGCGTTACGCCGGCGGGAAACCTGACACTGCAGACGCTGCTGTATCGCCTGGGTGAGTTGTCGCACGACGTGGTCACGCCACAGTTGGTCAGCGTCATGGACCGCGCCACCCGCTACACCGATGCACTCAATCCGTTGTTTGAAACGATGATTCTGGTCTCAACGACGGTCGCGGATATCCAGACGGTTAGCACCGAGCAGCTGTTACGAAACACGGCCGCGATCAGCGTGGGTCTGCCGCCTTTCCTGGACGCGGCGATCAGCACCGGAAACGCCTACCTGATGAACGACGCCGGCGTGGGTTTCGACCCGGCCAAGAACCGGGAGAACAATACCCTTCTCCGGTACTACGACGACCAGATGTTGAAGTACTACAACGAGACAAGTCAGCTGCTGGCCACCGATCCGGATAAGTTCGTGTTCGGCCGGTTCAGAGAATATTTCAAAGGCGCTCGGTTGGACCTGTTCTCCAGGTTCGGCGATCTGGAGGCGTCGCACATGTATGACCTATTCCCGCTGCTGGATCAGACGCGGGTCATGGCCGACGTCGTACCACGGCTGGTGAACCCGGCCGACCTCGCCGACAAGCTGGGCGAACTGCGCTCGCGACTGGAACGCATGTATGCGGGTTCTGGGGACCAACGTGCCTTACAGGTACGCATCGTGCTCGATGAGTTGCCTGGGGTCGCCGCACCGCTCCAGCTGATGCTGGGAGGGGCTGGATGAGAAAACACCTCGGAGCGCTGTGGAAATTCGTTCTAGCGGTGGCGGTCAGCACGGTGCTGCTCATCGTCATCTCGAATGTGATCCGGCAACCGGTTTCAGGCGAAACCCGGATCTTCAGCGCAGACTTCACCGACGTCTCCGGCTTACACGAGGGCGCCGATGTACGGGTCCGCGGTGTGCGGGTCGGCAAGGTGCAAGAGCTCGCACTCAAAAGGGAGGGCGAGCAAACTGTTTCGAACATCAAGTTCACGATGGAGCGCCGCTACAGCATCGTGCCCGAGACGCGGCTAGCGGTGAAGTTTCAGGCCCTCACCGGACTACGCTACATCGACGTGGCCGGCGCGGCCGAAGGTGCAGCGGCCAATCAGATCACCAGCGTCCCGACGTCGATGACGGTCCCCTCCTTCGACGTCACCGTGCTGTTCAACGGACTCCAACCTGTTCTGGCGACGCTGGATCCCAGCGAGATCAACACCTTCACCGACAACGTGGCCACGTTCCTTGCCGGCGACGGCGATGGCCTCGGCCCGATGCTCGACAGCATCAAGAGGTTGACAGCCCTGGTCTCGGATCGAGAAGCGGTCATCGCCACGATCGTGCGCAATCTGGGACGCGTCGCTGAAGGGGTGCGGGGGAAATCTGATGCACTACCCAAGATCCTGGACCAGGTCAAGATAGTTGCCGATTCGGCCATGTTGGTTCTGGACGAGTTCCGGAAGTCGCAGATCTACGGCCCAGCTTTCACGTCCGAGGTGGATCGCCTGCTTCGGGCGATGGGACTCGACTCGGGGGAGTGGACGGTCCCGAACTACAAGCCTGGGTGGGATCCGGAAAAAGCGATCGACAAAGCAATCACCAATCTCTACAACGAGATGGACGGCGTCAAAAGAATACCGGTGGTCTGGGAGAACATTCCGGAGCCGCCGGTCGCGGGAGCCCCTGCTCCGTGTTCGAAGGGCCCAGCGCAGCTACCCCTTCCGATGGATGTGCTCCTCAACGGACGCAAGGTGGTCATATGCAATCAGTGAGGAGATCTTGGCGTAACCCGATGTTTTGGGGTGTCACCACGATCGCACTGACCGCGATCGTCACGCTGGTGGTGGGCTGGGTATACATCTCACCGCCGCACCAGCAGCTTGTCACGTTCTATACCGACGACGCGGCCTCGGTGCGGGCGGGCGATTCGGTTCGCGTAGCGGGTATCAACGTAGGAACGGTCAAGCACGTCTCACTTGAGCCCCAGCACGTTCGTGTGCAGCTCTCGCTGAAAGACGACGTGTTCATCGGAGACCAAACCCAGGTCGATGTCCGGATGCTTACGGTCGTCGGCGGCTATTTCGTCACCCTCGTGCCGCTCGGTGATCGGCGACTAGGTCAACATCCCATCCCGGCAGACCGGGTCACGATGCCCTACAGCCTGGTTCGCACCCTGTCAGACGCAACGAAGATCACCGACCAAGTCGCACCTCGGCCGATCAACGAATCGCTGAGCCAGATTCAACAGGGTCTGGCGGGCAGCAACACCGAAATCCTGGCCAAGATTATCGACGCCGGCAACGGTGTCAGCGAGGTCCTCGAACGCCAGCGCGGCCAGCTGACCAAGATTCTCGAAATGTCGAATGAATACATCGGGACGATGAACGGAAACCGGGAACTGCTCGAGCACCTGATCTCCCGCATCGCCATACTCGAGGAAACACTTATCCTCTACAGCAAGGGATTCGGCTCGTCGATCGAAGGCCTAGGCAAGATCGTCGACGACATCTACCCACTCGTTCCCTTCTACTTTGAGCACCGGCAGGACTTTATCGACAGGGTTCGCGGAGTACTCGCCGAGTTCCAGACGGTCGCCGACCGCAATGGTGCGCTGGTGCGCTGGTTGCGGCGCGTCCGCGGACGGATGCAAACGACGCTCGACGCGCAAAACGCCGGAACGCCGCCAGAACTCCTCGCAACAGATCTGTGTTTCCCGATCGAGGGGAGTCGCTGTTGATGCGCGGCCTTAGGTCAAGAAACCGTCCGGTCATGGCAACGGTGGTGGCGATCGCATCCATCTTCGGCGCCACCTCGTGTGCGACGTCATCCGCATCGGCGGCGAATGAGTACTGCGCTGTCATGTCCGACAGCGTCGGTCTGTATGTGGGCAACCATGTCACCCAGATGGGCTATCCGATCGGCACCGTTCGTCGGATTGAGCCGCACCCTACCGACGTGAAAGTTGCGTTCTCCATCGACGAAGGACGTCCGATTCCAGCAGAGGTGCGGGCGGTCACCCGCTCGCCATCCATTCTGGCGGACCGCGCACTGGAACTGGTAGGAAATTACACCGGCGGAGCGAAACTCAAGCCAGCCGAGTGCATTCCCATAAATCGAACCTCCACCCCGCTCAGCATCGCGAAGATCATCGGATCGGCTACCGACTTCGTGAACGCGATCAATCCGGACGGCTCGACCACCATCGCCGATTCGCTGCGCGGCATCGACGAAGCGATGGGCGGGCAGGGCGATCGTGCCAACCAGTTGCTGACCCGGTCTTCGCGACTGCTGGACAACCCGGATCAGGCGATCTCCCAGATGGGCGAAATCACCCGCAACATTGCCGAGTTGACGTCAATGGTGCAGGCCAACCGTGCGCCGATCAAGCAGATCGTCACCGACCTACCGCCGATAGTTCCCGACTTGGTGCAGGCCGAGCATGGAGCCCTCCAGTTTGCCGGGGCGATGGGCCAGGTCTTGCCCATTGTCGCCGACATCGAGCTGGAGCTGGGCGAAGAATTCCAGTCGGCATTGGATGCGACCAGCGAATTGGTCCGCATCGCCAGCCCGCATTACAAAGGCATCGCCGACATGCTCAATCCGTTGCCACGGTTCATCAGCGGCATCAACGGCGAGCCGGCGGGCGCGACGTCGGGAGGGCTGGCGAAGCGCCTCAACAACCACATGTTCAGCGTGCTGACCTGGCGCCCGGCACTGTACCGGATCCCGACCCCGAACGGGCTGCTGGCGTGCGGGGCGATGAACGCGTCCGCGCCCGGTAGCTGCGCAGATGTCGAGGGTCGGCCCTACGCGGTGGACGTCGCACTGTTGCAATACGTGCTTACGGAGGCTCAGCGGCGATGAAAAATCGGATACTGTCGCTGATCTGCGCGGCGGCGTGTGGGCTGGGCCTCAGCGGGTGCTCGTCGCTGGCCGCGCTATCCGTCGACGCGATCCCGATGCCGGGCCACAGTTATACGGACGGCTACGACATCGTCGTCGAGTTCGCCAACGTCCTCAACCTGCCCGACCGGGCGAAGGTCGTCATGGACGGCATCACCGTCGGGGCGGTGAGCAAGGTCGCCGAAGTCGGCACCCACGTCGATGTGACGGCGCGCATCCAGGAAGGGATCGCGGTTCCGTCCAACACGACCGCGGTGCTGCAACAGGCCACGGTCCTCGGTGACATCTATCTGGCCCTAGAACCGCCGGCCGATGGCGCAGCCCCGGCAGCTCCGGTGGCGGCCGGGGGGCGAATCCCGCTGCAGCAGACAATATCGCCACCGCAACTGGAGGACACCATCGCCAATTTGGCGAACTTCATCGGCAGCGGGTCGATACAACGTGCGCAGCACACCCTGGTTCGGCTCAACCGGATCACCCCACCCAAGGACGAAGTGCGCAGGGTGGTATCGCAAGTGACCACCGACCTCAACCAAGTCTCCGACAACCTCGAAACCGTCGACGCCATGATCACCAGCTTGGAACAAACGTCGAATGTGGTGGGCGGCTGGGCGCCGCAAATGAGCTTCTGGTTCACCCCGCAGGGCGTGCGGGGATTCGAACGATCCACGGTAATCGCTCGGGAGTTCGGGTACTTGCTCCCGTCGGTTGGGACGATCTATAGCAGCGGGTACTGGATGGTGCCGGCCTTCTCTTCCCTCGCGGACGCCATGACGGCGATACAGGGAGCCAAGCAGGTTGTGGAGGGGGAGTACCCACGCTGGCGGACCTTGCTGAACGAATTCGTCCTGCCGGTAGACAAGTATCCGGCAATCAACATCACCTCCATCGTCGGGCCGGATGGGCGGGAACTGTCAAACGATGTCGAACAGGTGTTGCGGATGCTAGGAGCTGTCCCGTGATCCTCAGAGCCACAGCGGTGTTCGTCGCATTCGCGGCGATGATCGCCACATTCCTGGTCTACGTTGCACACCTGGGCGTTCGAGTCCGGCCGCCGGAGAATCGGACCAACCTGGCCATGGACGTCGCCGACGTGAACAACCTGGTTGTCGGATCCAACGTCTTGCTGCGCGGGGTTCCGGTCGGCAAGGTCGACACCATCGAGACGTCCACCTCGAACGCCACCATCCGCTTCTACATCGACAACAAGTTCAAAATTCCCCGGGACACCGTTGTCCGGCTCGAGAACCTGTCTGCGCTCGGCGAGTCCTACCTCGAACTGGAGCCGAAGACATCCGGGGGGCCGGCGTTCAAAGACGGGCAGACGATCCCCAGTGAATCGATTGTCGCGCCGAAGTCGATCTCGGACCTGGGAGCTAGCGTGGTCCGGACGCTGAACCAGTTGGACCCCGGTCAACTCCAGAATGTGGTCGGCCAGGCCGACGCCGCCCTGCCCGATCCCTACACCGTCCTGCCCAACCTGGAGCGCGCGAGCCACGTCCTCAACAACACCACCGCCGGACTCAACGGCCGAGGCAGACAAGCGCTGGAAAACCTCCAGAGTCTGCTGGAGAACGCCGGATTCGTCGGCTCGCTGCTCGCCCAGTCCGCCCCGGACGTCAAACGCATGGGCCCATTGCTGGTCGACATGTGGAACTGGGGGGTAAACGGAAGCCTGCGTGTGGACATGCCCGGGACCGTGTACATCTTCGGTAGGTTCATGCAGCGCATCCAGCAGTTTCTGGATGATCGGGGCGCCGATCTCCGCGTGCTCACCGAACCACTCACCCCCAACATCCAGGCGATCGCGAGCGCGCTGGGCAACGTCGACAGCAGCCGGATCCTTACCAATCTGCTGGCGGCAACACCCCCGGATGGCGCCATCGAACTGCACGTCACTCTCCCGCAGACCGGTCAACCACCCCCGGAGGCTGGTGAGTGATGTGTTGGGCACGAAAAATAGCAACAGGAAGCTGGTGAGGATGTGAACATCACCGAGACTGTCGAGGACACCAAGTTAACCGACGCCGACGACTCGGAGGCCGACGATTCGGACGCCGCGCAGCCGGACGAGCAGGCCTGCGACGATCAGGAGACCGATGTCGCGCACAAAGATTCCGCGACGGGGACGGGGCGGCGCATCTCCGTATCCGTGCGCGGCTTATCGCTAGCGGTACTCATCACCGCCCTGGTCGCGGCGCTGAGTGTGATGACCTGGCTGTACATCGGCGCCAACCGAAGAATGGACGCCCACGTCCAGCAGGAACACGATTACGCACGAGCCGAGCAGGTGGCACTCGACTACGCCGTGCGAGCCGCGATCATGGATCACAAGGATTTAGGGCCGTGGAAGCGCGCCTTGGTCGAGGGCACCACGCCCGAACTGAGCAAGAAGCTCACGGACGCGGCCAACGCCATGGAGCAGATCCTGCTTCCCCTGGAGTGGTCTTCGGTGGCAAAACCCATCGCCGCCAAAGTGCGATCGCACGACAAGAGCGTCTACGTTGTCGACGCCTTCGTCAGCGTGATGACCAAGACAGTGCAGGCCGCGCAAAACCTGCAATCCACCGCCACTTACGCCGTGACCGTCGATTCCGCCAACGGCTGGACCATCACCGACGTCGGCGGTATCGGGCAAGTGGTCGGAGACAAGTAGTGCTTCGCGGCACGCGAAGGTCGGCTGTGCTGAGCCTGGCGGTGGCGGCGGGGCTGACCGCGCTGGCCGGGGTTGTCGGAAGTGGCATGGCCAGCGCGGACGATAAGTCCTATCTGCAGAAGCTGCACGACGCGGGCATCAACACCCCACGCGGCGAGTACGAGCTGAAAGAGTGGGGTTGGGAAGTGTGCGCTCTCCGGCTCAGGGGCAAGCCGCCGCGGCAATGGGTGGAGCAAGCCGTGTACTCGTCCAGCCTGCATCCACCCTATGGACTGACCGAACAGCAAGCCAACACGATCGTTGACCTTGCAGTGAGCGAGTTGTGCGACGAGCGCGACGGGCGACCGCCGTACGAGCCGCTTCCCTAGGGCCGCGATGCCGGGCCGGCGGCGCTGGCGACCCATAGCTGGCGGATTCAAACGCACTGTGGCGAAGGAGCTTTCGCTATGGACTAGGTGAGACGAGCGAATGGCGGACCCGTTGCTCGGAACCTGGCGCGGATGGCGGTTTATCCGCTGCCGTCGCGGCGTGAACATGGTGGAGTTGGCGCGATGAGGCGCCGCAAGGAGACACTTAGGAGCCCCGATGTACAGTACCGTTCCGCGGCCGGTGTTCGACCCCGAGTTAGAAGCAGTCCTCGACATGATCGCCGACCAGATCCCGACGGTGACATCCGAGACAATCACCGAGTTGCGTGAGGCCCCGCTGCCGGGGGTGGTTACCGATGACGACTTGACGGCCGCCGGTGTCACGCGTCGCGAGATCACCGTTCAGGGCTATGAGGGCGTCGACCTAGTTGCCTCGGTCATCGCGCGGGCCGACAAGTCCGGCGTCGGCCCCGGGATCTACCATGTCCACGGTGGCGGCATGGTCGCCGGCAACCGCATGGTCGGGGTCAGCCAGCTGCTGCCGTGGATCGTCGACCACGACGCGGTTGCGGTCACCGTGGAGTACCGGCTGGCACCAGAATTCCCGGATCCCTACCCGGTCGAGGACAGCTACGCCGGGCTGGTCTGGACGGCCGAACATGCCAGCGAGCTCGGTATCGATCCCGACCGGCTGATCATCGCCGGCGCGAGCGCCGGCGGAGGTATTGCGGCGGGCACGGCCCTGCTGGCCCGCGATCGCAAGGGGCCCAGGCTCGCCGGGCAGGTGCTGATTTGCCCGATGCTCGACGACCGGGACCACACGACCTCGACCGTGCAGTTCGACAGCGTGGGGATCTGGATCCGGTCCAGCAATTTGGTGGGTTGGAATGCCCTCCTGGGTGATCGCCGCGGCACCGACAACGTGTCGATTTACGCAGCGCCCGCGCGCGCAACCGACCTTTCCGGGCTGCCGCCAGCCTTCATCGATTGCGGCTCTGCGGAACTTTTCCGTGACGAGGACGTCGCCTACGCAACGAGTTTGTGGTGTGCTGGAGTCCAGGCCGAGCTGCATGTATGGCCCGGCGGGTTCCACGGATTCGACATGGTCGCACCGCACACGGCGCTGGGGCACGCCGCAGCCGCGGCGCGCAACGCCTGGGTTGCAAAGCTTCTCGGATCTTGATAGCAGGCGACTCCTCCGCGAGCCCACGCGAAAGCCCCCAATTCAACGGCGCATTGGGGGCTTTCGCGTGGGCTCATTCGGGGCGCTGCTGAAATCGACGTCCAGATTGACACATAGCCCTCAGATCGGGGGGTTTGCGCCGTATGGACGTCGATTTCAGTGGCGCACGGTGGCGAAGAAGACCCGGACGTCGTCGACGAAGAGTTCCGGCTGCTCGAACGCGGCGAAGTGCCCGCCGCGCGGCATGGTCGTCCAGTGGGTGATGTTGTAGCTGGCCTCGCACCACGACCGCGGCGCACGCGACACCTCCTTAGGAAACGCCGCCACTCCAGTCGGTAGTTCGACGCGACCGCCGCGCCCGAACGCCGCCATGGCTTCCCAGTACAGCCGCGCCGAGGACGCCCCGCTGGCGGTCACCCAGTACAGCATCACGTTGTCCAGCAACTCGTCCCGGGTCAACGCGTTCTCGGGGTGCCCGGCGCAGTCGGTCCACGCCCAGAACTTCTCCACGATCCAGGCCAACTGCGCGACCGGGGAATCCACCAGCCCGTAGCCCAGCGTCTGCGGTCGGGTGGACTGCTGCTTGGCGTAGCCGGAATCCCACCGCCGGTAGTGCTTCATCGCGGCCAGCGCGGCGCGATCGGCCTCATCGGGGTTGGCCAACGCCGCCTCGGTCGGGGTGGCGATCGGCATGTTGGTGTGAATGCCGACGCAGTGGTCACCGTTGCGGCCGATCTGCGTGGTGACTGCCGCACCCCAGTCGCCGCCCTGCGCGCCGTAGCGCTCGTAGCCCAGCCGCGTCATCAACGTCTCCCAGGTCGCCGCGATCCGCTCGACGCCCCAGCCGGAACGCGATGGCTTGCCGGAAAAGCCGTAGCCGGGCAGCGACGGGCACACCACGTGGAAGGCGTCCTCGGCGCGCCCGCCATGGGCGGTCGGGTCGGTGAGCGGCTCGATCACCTTGTGGAACTCCACGATCGAGCCGGGCCAGCCGTGGGTGATGATCAGCGGGAACGCATTCGGATGCGGGGAGCGTTGGTGCACGAAATGGATGGGCAGCCCGTCGATCTCGGTGACGAACTGGTCGAACCGGTTCAGTGCGGCCTCGCGTGCCCGCCAGTCGTAGCCGCTGGCCCAGTAGTCGGCCAGGTCGCGGGTGTAGGCGAGCGGGATGCCCTGGCTCCAGTCGTCGACGCATTCGGCCTCGGGCCAGCGGGTGTTGGCCAGCCGCCGGCGCAGGTCGATGAGCACATGGTCGGGTACATCGATCCGAAACCGTTGGATATCAGCCATCTGCGAATGATCAGACCAGCAGTTCGACCATCTCGGACTTGATCTGTTCGGGTGTCACGGTCGGCTCGAAACGGCGGATCACCTTGCCGTCCCGGCCGACCAGGAACTTGGTGAAGTTCCATTTCACCTCGTCGGTGCCGAGTGCTTCCGGGCGTGTGGCCTTGATGTGCTCGTACAGCGGTCCACTCGAGGGACCGAGGTCGCCCGGTGCCTCCGCCCGCAGGTGAACAAACAGCGGGTGCGCATCGGGACCGTTGACCTCGATCTTGCCGAAGACCGGAAAGGTGACACCGAAATTCGTGGCGCAGAAATCCTGGATCTCGGCGTCGGTGCCGGGTTCTTGAGCTCCGAACTGATTGCACGGGAAGCCCAGGATCTCCAAGCCCCGGTCACGGGTTTCCTGGTACAGCGCTTCAAGACCTTCGTATTGCGGCGTAAAACCACACTTGCTGGCGACATTGACGATGAGCACCACGCGACCGGCGTAGACGTCCAGTGAACGGCTGACACCGTCGGCAGTGGTGGCCGAGAACTCGTGAATAGTCATGGCACCGAGGCTATTTGACTTCCAGAAATTATACAACGCTGCGTGGCGGAAATCGCCGAGTACCCGCAGATGTACGTTAGTCCGGGCTGAGCGAATGGCGGATGTGTTGGTCGAAATCTGCCGCGTATGGCGGTTTTCTTGCGGTCAGTACGGCATGACCATGGTGCAGTCGGTAACCGACGCGCCGCCAAGACATCTGTAGGAGTCGGCAATGCACAGGGCTGGTCCGCGACCGCCATTCGACCCCGAGCTGGAGGCAGTCCTCGCCGTGATCGGCGACCAGATACCGGAGGTCACCGCCGAGACGATCGGGGAGCTGCGGAAGGCGCCGGCGCCGGGGATCGTTACGGACGCCGAGCTGGCCGCCGCTGGCCTGGCGCGGCGCGACGTCACCATCCGCGGCTACCAGGGTGCCGAGCTCGTCGCCTCCGTCGTGGCCCGGACCGACAAGTCCGGCGTCGGCCCCGGCATTTACCACGCCCATGGCGGCGGCATGATCGTCGGCAACCGCATGGCGGGCGTCGGGCAAATCATGCCCTGGATCATCGAGCACGATGCCGTCGCCGTCACCGTCGAATACCGGATAGCGCCGGAGTTCCCGGATCCCTACCCGGTCGAGGACTGCTACGCCGGACTGCTGTGGACGGCCGAGCACGCCGCCGAACTCGGCATCGACCTCGACCGGCTCATCATCGCCGGCACTAGCGCCGGCGGAGGCCTCGCGGCCGGCAATGCGCTGATGGCGCGCGACCGCAAGGGGCCCCGGCTGGCGGGACAGGTACTGATGTGCCCGATGCTCGACGACCGCGACCGGACCGCGTCCAGCGCGCAGTGCGATGACAAAGGGATCTGGATCAGGTCGAGCAACCGGACGGGATGGACCGCCCTGCTGGGCGATCGTCGCGGCACCGACGACGTGTCGATTTATGCCGCGCCCGCGCGCGCGACCGACCTTTCCGGGCTGCCGCCGGCCTTCATCGACTGCGGCTCGGCGGAGGTGTTCCGCGACGAAGACGTCGCGTACGCGACGCGCTTGTGGTGCGCTGGCGTCCAGGCCGAACTCCACGTGTGGCCCGGCGGGTTCCACGGGTTCGACCTGATCGCGCCGCACACCGCCCTGGCGCACGCCGCTGCGGCTGCACGTAACGCCTGGGTCGCACGGCTCCTCGACTCGTAATGGGGTTCGACTGCCCGACGGCGAGCTAGGGTGAACCACGTACCCGAGGAGTGCAGATGCAGGAGCTCGCTGGTCGACTGACAGCCCTCGACCCGGCGGCGGGCGCGAGCCTCAAGGTGGTCGCCTATTTCGATGCCTTGGTCGCCGGTGGCGTAGGGCTCGACGGGCTGCTGCGCGGGGCGGCCGCGCTCTCCGGGGTTTGTGCGGGGGCCGAGGTGCGGTGGCGGATCAGTCGGCGCGATCCCGAGGGTCACCGGCTGCCCGAGACCGGCGATGGCCCGAGATCCTCAGAACGGGCCACATCGAGCGGGAGGGTGTGGCTCGAGCGGGACGGCGTACCGCACGCCAACGATGAGATGATCATCGAGCGGCTCACGCTCGCCGTCGAGGTGCTGGAGGCCCGGCGGGCCCCGGCGAGTGGCATCGAGATCGCCATCGACTCGGCGCGTTCGAACGATGAGCGCGGTGCTGCGCTCGCGAAGCTGGGGCTAGATCCGGGCACGAAGGTCAGGATCGTCGCCACCAGTCCGGAGGTGACGATCCCGGGGATGCCGTCGGTGGTCGTACCAACGAAATACGGCATCCTGCGAGCAAGCGTCGATATCGCCAGGAATACGCGTCCATCCGGCAGAGCGGGGCTCGGGCCGTGCATGCGTGCCGATCGCGCGCCGGAGTCGTGGGAGGGCGCGCAGATCGCGTTCCGTCTCACCGACCGGACCACGCCCGTCGTCAACGCGACCGACCTCGGCGCGATGCTGATGCTTGCCCGGGCGTACGACCCGGCGGCGCCGCATGACGACGTCCGAGCCCTGGCTCGCCTCGATGACCGCTCGGCCGAAATCCTTCGAGTGCTCGTCGGGGCCGACAGTATCCGCGGCGCTGCCGCGGAGCTGAGGATGCACCACTCCACGCTGCAGAACCGGCACGAGATGTTCACACAGCAACTTGGATACGATCCACGGACCACCGCGGGCCGCATGCGCTACATCGCGGCTGCATTCTTATTGCGCGTGACCGCCGACACCGCCGCGCTCGAACCGGGAGGCGACTGAAAGCTCGTATTCCTCGTCGATTGCGCATGTCTTGGTCACGCCGTGTTGATTTTCGGCGTCCTGCCAGCAGAGTGGGTGGCAGTCGCTGGGCCGTTCTGACAATGACGTATTGCAATTAATGCCGCGATCCTGCATGCTGACCCCCACATGCTGACCCGATTGAGAAGCCCGGTACCCCTCGGACGAGTTCGTCCGACGGCGGGAGAACAAGCGCGTCCAGCCCCGCGCCCGCCGCACTGCGCAAGACCACCGAGTCGTAAGTGGGCCGGACCGAGTGTCTTTGGTCGGGACAGCCCAACTCTCAGCACTATGTCCTTGGGCCACACAACGCAATTGGTAGGAGCAAGGGTGTCAACTGCGGGCGCAGGCCGCGTGTACGGCGGAGTAACAGGTGAAGAACGCGTCGCTGAGCGGCGTCGGAAGCTGATCGAGGCCGGCACCAACCTGTTCGGTTCCAACGCTTCCGGATCTGTCCGGGTCAAAGACGTGGTGGCTGAAGCCGGGTTGACCGAACGGTACTTCTACGAGAGCTTCAGCGATCTGGATGCACTGTTCGACGTGGTCCTCGACCTCACCATGGACGCGATCGAAGGCGAGGCGGATGCCGCTGTCGCCACCGCGCCTGATGACGCCTTTTCGAGGATATCGGTCGCACTCCGAACGGTCGTGGATACGCTGGCCGGCGATCCCCGGATGATCCGGATCTTTTTTGTCGAGGCGCTCGGCAGGGGTGGACGCGCCGGCACGCGCCGAAATGAGATTCTTATGCGCGCCGCCGAGAACTTCGTCAGGTGGTCAGGAGCCGGCGTCCAACCGTTTACTAGCACCCCTGTTGACGCCCGCATGAAGGCTATCGCCCTATCTGGGGCCGCTTCCGAGCTGCTGATCTCGTGGGCGGACGGACTTCTTGACATCACTCCGGCTGAGCTCGCCGATTTCTTGGTCGGAATGTACTGGCGAACCAACCTGCCCTGATACTGCCGGCATATTGGGTGGATACCGGGTGAATCACCCGCTATACGAGCGTATTTCCACACCTGCTCGCGGTGTTTGGCGGGCTGCTGTGGTTGCGGACCCATGTCCACCCAGGTTCGAGCCGACTGCGACGCCGATCGGCCCGCCGCGGATTGGTGGCAGGCCGATCGGGCCATGTTCATGGTGCTTGCTGGATCAGTGATTCGAGTTGGCTGCGTGCGCTGCCGCGCGGTCGTCGATACGGGGGACTGGCGGCGGCTGCTTCTGGTCCAACGGGAAAACGCCTGGGACATCGCCGAAATCGGGGCCTAAAACCGAGGCCATCGTCTTAGTGTAGATGGCGTCCATGAACATTCGCTCGCCCGCGATCTTGTCGCCTTCGAAATCCATCACGGTGTTGTAACATCCGGTAACGCGGACCCCGTCATCGGTGTCGAAGTACACCCACGCCTCGCGAATAAGGCTGCTCGAGGAGACTGCGTGGGTGCGCTTATCCGCCCAGAAATTCCGCACGTCTCCGCCGTGGAGCATCCGCCGATAGAGCTCCTCGACGGCGTCTCGGCCCTCGATGTACAAGTTGAGTGAGGGCAACTCGTAAACGGGATTCTCGACCAGCGTTGCCATCGTTGCGTCGAGGTCGAGATTGAACTC
Source organism: Mycobacterium talmoniae (assembly GCF_001854525.1). Classification (NCBI taxonomy): domain Bacteria; kingdom Bacillati; phylum Actinomycetota; class Actinomycetes; order Mycobacteriales; family Mycobacteriaceae; genus Mycobacterium; species Mycobacterium talmoniae. The sequence continues at coordinate 30,505 of NZ_MLQM01000007.1, read as the reverse complement.
GGCCTCCTCGTGGAGCCTAAGCAACTCTTCCATCTGCTCCAGCGTGAGTGTTGTTGTTGTTGCCATCTACACTTCCTTTCTCCGAAATTTAATTCTGACATGTCACGCTGTCAGATAGGGGCAAAATCGCCGAACTCGTGGTGCTTGGCCTTAGAGGAGCATGGGCGCCGTCGGGAGGACGGCGCCCATGCGCGTCGCTACAGCCGGACGATCGTTCGTCCCTTCACCGAGCCTGCGAGGATGCTCCCGGTCACCGCCGGGATCTCCTCGAGACCGACTTCGTGGGAAATGCTTTCCGCCAGACTCTTCGGCTTGAGGTCGGTGCCGAGTCGCCGCCACACTCCGGCGCGCACATCCGGCGGGCACTGAACGGAGTCGATGCCCAGCAGGTTCACCCCCCGCAGGATGAAGGGCAACACCGTGGTGCCGATCGCGAAACCACCGGTGAGCCCGCAGGTCGCCACCGAGCCGCCGTAACGTGTGGTGCGCAGCAGGTATGCGGTGGTGTCCGCACCCACCGGATCCACCGCTCCGGCCCACAGCTCGGCCTCCAGCGGGCTGTCGCTCTGGCCCGACACGTCCTCGCGGCTCAGGATCTTGCTGGCACCCAGCTTCTGCAGGTACTCGTGCTCGGCGGCCTTGCCGGTGCTGGCGGCAACCTCGTAGCCAAGCCCGGCGAGCATGTTCACCGCCGTGCTACCCACGCCGCCGGTGGCCCCGGTCACCAGCACGGGCCCATCGCCCGGCTTCAAGCCGTTGTCCTCCAGGCGCTGAATCGCCAGGCCCGCGGTGAAGCCTGCCGTGCCGAGCGCCATCGCCTCCTTGAGCGTCAGGCCGGACGGAAGCGGCTCGACCCAATCGCTGGACAGGCGGGCGTACTCGGCATAGCCGCCGAATTGCGAAATCCCCAGCGCGCGACCGATCGCGAGTACCTCTTGGCCCGCGGTAAAGCGCGGGTCGGCCGACTCCACGACGGTGCCTGCCAGGTCGATGCCCGGCACCATCGGGTAGGTGGCCACTACGGGGCTCTCCGGCAGGCAGGCCAGGCCGTCCTTGTAGTTGACGCTGGAGTACTGCACGCGCACGGTGACGTCGCCGGCGGGGAGGTCATCAAGCGTGAGCTGCTGCACGCCGACGCTGAAACCGCCGCCGTCCTTGTTCAAGACGAATGCGTTAAAAGAATCGGACATGACACTCTCCTAGATCGGGCACCCGGCGACAACAAACTGCGGAGGCCGCAGCGAGTGTGGTCTCGGGCAAGCGCTTTCTTCACTGGTTACTGCAACGGAGACCGGATCGATCGCCTGTGCGCTGGCCACCGGCGTCCTGAAACCCGCAAAGGGCGGCACATGTGTGACACCAGGCCACAGTCGATAGATTGATCTAGTCGGAGCGTAGTCACCGTATTGCGGCTTCGTCAACAGGCGGGTCCGTTGCTCCCGTGTGCGGGCCGCTCGGGCGGCGGTCCTGTGTCCCCGTTGACGAGGCGAGGGGATTGTGACTAGCTTCATACTGGCGTAGATCAATCTATCTAGATCGTCGTGTGGGTCGAATCTGCATGCCGTGTCGCGTGGAGCCTCGGCATCGGACGCGACGCGCCCCAGGTCGGCGATCGATGCGATCTCACTTCAGTGACGGATCAAAGGAGGCCCTGCCGGCCATGGAAGAAATGACCAAGAAGGAAATGGAAGCCGTCCTGCTCGCGCACGAAAAGGGCGAGCTGGAAGAAGACCTCGACGCCACGATGGCTACCTTGGTTGACAACCCGCACTACGAGCTTCCAACCCTGGGATATGCCTTCGATGGCTACGCCGCCGTTCGTGAGGCCTACAGCCGCATCCTGCCCGGAACTCGCGAGCGAAATGTCGCGGCCCAGATGCGTGTGCATGCCATCTCCCGTAACACGCTGGTCCGCGAGGCACACGTGTCGTTCACCACGTCAGCTGGCGAGCGCGTTACCGGCGGATACATCGTCGTGATGTCCTTCGATCCCGAGCAGAAGCTGATTTCCGGTGAGCGGATGTACATGGACACCAACTTCGCCGCGATGATGGCCGAAAACCTCGGCCCGGACTTTGCCAGCGTGCCCGGGGTGAAGAAACTGAGCGATGCCGCCCCGATGATCGACAGGCATGACGCCTACGAGGTGGCCGAACGTCACGGAATCACAATCAATTAACCTTCGGCGCAACGTGTGGTGACGGCAACTCGCGGTAGCCCGCCGACAGTGGGGCCGCCGCGAGAGCCGCTCGACTTACGCTGTGCTGAGGAGCGCGATGATGCTCTCCTCGAGCGCGCGGGAGTCGTAGTAGTCGCGCCATCGCACGATCCGCCCGCCGCCGTCAACATCGAACACACCGGTGACCTCGACGTTGAATGTTTCACCCTTGAGCCGGATGACATCGATGCGCTCAACCATTACGGTGCTGCCGCTTGCGAGAAGATTCTTGACTTCGACCGTGGGGCCGGGAAGTAACCGCCCGATCGTTGCAAGGCGGGCCTTGATGGCATCGATACCGATGCTGGGCTGGTTGTGGCCGTCCACCCAGGCCGCGCGATCGCCAAAGAAACCGGCGAGTTCGTCGACCTGCCAGCGCGGCCACGCCGCCATGAATCCGCGCACCACGGACTCCGCGGATGCCTTCCCGGGCATCAGAACTCCAGAACCAAACGGCCGCGGACACCGCCCGCTTCAAGCATCCTGTGGGCATCGGCCGCCTGCTCGGCGGGGAAGGTCTTCGCGACACGGAGCGTCAACTGTCCTTCTACGACCTGTTGGCGAAGCCGGTCGAGCTTTTCGACTTCGCGGGCGTAGTGGGGGACATACACGGGGTGGAAGGTGACCCCACGCTGTACTTCGCCCTGAAAGCCGCGCACCGTGGCGACACCGCCGCCGTCCCGAACCGCCGGTACGACTGCATCATTCAGCAGCGCACAGTCGAGTACAGCGTCGGCTCCAGGCGGAACGATCTCCCGGACCTGGCTGCTAAAGTCCTGGCCGCGTCGAATGACATGGTCGGCGCCCAGTTCCCGGACGAGCTTCTCGTCGGCGTCGGCCGCATCGGCGATGACTGCGAGCCCGTCAGCCTTGGCCAGCTGGATGGCATAGCCGCCGAGCGTCCCGGCTGCCCCGGTTACCGCCAGTGTGTCGCCCGGCTTCAGCCCCAGCTCGTCAAGCGCCAGACGAGCAGTCAGTCCGTTCATTGGCAGCGTCGCCGACTCCGGGAGCGTCGTGCCGGCCGGGACCGGGGCAACCGAGTCCACTGGAACCACGATCTGTTCGGAGTACGCCCCGTAGGAACCCTGTGGAATCACGATGGCCATCACTTGATCGCCGACTTTCAGCGGGGTGTGAGTGCCCTCGCCGATCTGCTCGACTATCCCAGCGGCATCCATCCCGAACACGTACGGCGGTGATGGGGGTTGCGCGGGACCGCGCTGGCGGCGCATCGCGATGTCGGCGGGATTCACTGCGGCGCAGCGGACCCGGATGCGAACCCAGCCCTTCTCGGCATCGGGTGGGTTCGGAAGGTCCAATACTTCAAGGGTCTCGGGGCCTCCGAAGTCCATTACGCCAATGGCCTTCATGACTACTCCTTCGGATCGGGCCGGGCTCACCAGAGCGGCACAGCTGACAAGGCAGTTCTACGTCGGGTCAGGGAACGATTCCCCCGCTCGCGAGCACCAGTTGCCCGGTGATCCACCGTGAATCCGACGATGCCAGCAGCGACACGGCGTCGGCGATGTCCTCCGGCTCTCCGATGCGGCCGAGCGGCGTCCGGGCGATCAGGGCATCGTCCTGTTCTTTGGTGTTCGTGCCGATTAGGTCCGTTTTGGTGAACCCCACCCCGATCGTGTTGACGGTGATATTCCGCGGCCCGAGTTCGGCGGCAAGCGACCTGGTCGCGGCTTCAATCCCGGCCTTGGTCGCCGAGTAGACGGTGCTCCATGGGACCGGGTGAACGGTGACGCACGAGCTGATGTTGATGATGCGGCCGCCTTCGGGCAGCAGCGGCGCAGCGGCCTGCATAGCCGCGATCGGCCCGATCACGTTGACCGCGAACTGCTTGTGGGTGAACTCTTCGGTGAGGTCCTCGATGGGCTCTCGGCCCACCTCTTGGACGGCGTTGTTGACCAGGATGTCAAGTCGCCCGTACTCCGGAACCGCCTTCTGCACGAGCATCTGAGCCTGCGACCAGTCACCCATGTCGGCCTGGATCGCGACGGCCTTCCCGCCCGCCTGCCGGATACGCTCGACAACTGCCTGCGCTTTGTCCGCAGAAGCAACATAATTCACCACGACGGCCGCCCCGTCGGCCGCCAACCGTTGTGCAATTGCAGCGCCGATCCCGCGCGACGATCCGGTAACGACCGCAACCTTGCCTTTTAGATTCGCCATCAGAACTTTCGTCTCCTCATAGTGATGGAATTTCTGCGTGAAACTGTTGTGGGGCAATTCATGTACCCGGCTCCGGTCGCTATCCGGTTTTGATGAGAATCTTCGCGCCGGTGCCCTGGCGCAGGGCGTGGAGCGCGTCAACGATGTCGGTCAACGGCATTTCCTGGACCCAGCCGGTGGTGTCGTAGAAGCCGCTCGCCATGGCGGCGATGACGGCGTCGAATTCCTCTGGCTCGTACCCGACTGCGCCCACGATTTCGGTCTCGCCCATCATGAGCATGGTGGGCTGGAATTCCATCGGGTGCTCGTGCAGGGAAACCACGACGACGCGGCCTCCGGCGACTAGACCTGCCAAGGCCGAGGTGATCGCCGCTCCGGCCCCGGCGGCGTCCACGGCGACGTCCACGCCGGCACCGTCAGTGAATTCGGCGATTACAGTGGCCAGGTCGTCGTTCACCGGATCGACGACGGTGGCGCCCAGCGAGGTCATGATGGCCCGGCGGTCGGCGCTCGGCTCGGAAACCAGGACCTTGTCCACGCCTTGGGCCTTGAACGCGAACCACGCCCCGATGCCGATCGGGCCCGCACCCGCGATAAGCGCTGTGCCGCCGGCCTTCACGCCGCTGCGCGCGACGGCATGCCAACCGACCGCCATCGGCTCAACGAGCGCACCCAGCCGAAGGTCCACATTCTCGGGCAGTAGATGCAACGCTGACGCGGGAGCGACCGTGAACTCAGACAGGCCGCCGCCGGGAGCGTTCGAGCCCAGTGCTGCCATCAACTTGCACGAGAAGTACAGCCCGCGCTGACACGCCGCGCACTTACCACAGGACACGATCAGCGGGTACACGGCAGCGCGATCGCCGACCTCGACGTCCTCCACACCGTCGCCAACTTCGACCACCGTGCCGGCGAACTCATGGCCGAGAATCTGGGGCAGCGCGGCGCCAGTCAGTGGATGAGGCTCGTTGACGTCCCACGGGAGCGCCTCCGGAAAAAAGTAGTAGTGCAGGTCGGATCCGCAGATGCCCGTGTACTCATTACGTAACTTCACCTGGCCGGGCCCGGGGGTGGGTTCGGGCACCTCCTCGATGCGGAGGTCTTCCTTGCCATACAACCGCGCGGCCTTCATCGTTGTCGGTCCTCTCTCCTGGGGCGCCCTATGGCGCGAGGTTCTCCAGTTGTCTCGGGTGGAATCGAGGGCCGCAGGACGGGACCCATCACCGCCCCGCGGCCCTCGGAGTTCATCCGGTCGCGACCGGAACTTCGTAATCGCCGGTGATGTCGTCGAGTACGAACGCGGCGATCCGATCTCGGTGGTCCTCGGGGCTACCCAACAGAGCGGCGTCGGTGAAGGCGCGCTTGAAGTACAGGTGCGTCTGGTGCTCCCACGTGAAGCCGATGCCGCCGTGAACTTGGACGGTGTCGGTGGCGATGCGGGTGAAGGCCGCCGAACAGGTCGCCTGCGCGATCGATGCCGCCAGCGCGGGGTCGTCGCTGCCGTCCTGCAACGCCCAAGCGCCGTAGTAGGCCGCGGACCGGGCGTGTTCCTGATCGACGAGCATGTCGGCGATTCGGTGTTTGACTGCCTGAAACGAACCGATGGGTCGACCGAACTGCAGCCGGTCCTTGGCATACGCAACGCTCAGGTCGAGCAGGTGTTGGGCCCCGCCGACCTGCTCGGCGGCCAGCAGCACCGCGGCGACCTGCAGCGCGCGCTGACAGATCTGGTTGGCTTGCTCCGGGCCGGCGAGCAGCCGGGCCGGAGCGTCGACGAACCGGACTGTCGCCTGCGGCCGGGTCAGATCCATCGTGGACAGTACGGTCTGCTGCACCCCGGTCTCGGCGGCGTCCACGACGAACAGCGCCACCCCGTCGGGGCCAGCCGCGGCCACCAGCAGATCGTCCGCGGCGTCGGCGTCGACGACGCGCTCGACGGTCCCGGAGAGGGTCCACGCGTCGGCGGAGCCGGTGGCCTGCACGGTCACGGCGTCGGCGGCGAACCGTCCGGCCCGTTCAGGGACCGCGAAGGCGGCGGTTCGGGTCCCCGCCACGAGCGGACCCAGTACCTGGGTCCGCACCGGTGTATCGGGTGCGGCGAGCAGCGCCGGGATCGACAACGCAAGGGTGCCGAACACCGGACCGCAGAACAGCGCGGCGCCCAACTCCTCGACCACGATCGCCGCGTCGACGAGCCCGCCCCCCGAACCGTCGAGTTCTTCCGGGACACCGAGACCGAGCACGCCGAGCTCGGAGCCGAGCCGGATCCAGGCTTTTTGATCGAAGGCGGGCCTGGCCTCCATCAGTTGCCGGACGGTGGCTTCGTCGGAGTGCTCGGCGCAGAAGCTGCGGACCGTCGTGCGCAGCTCGTGCTGCTCGGCCGTGAAGGCGAATTGCGCGCTCGCGTTCGGGTTTTGATCAGTGTCAGCCACGGGGCACCTCACGCCAGGGTCGTCCGGAGTCGGCACGCAGGTCACCGGGCAGCCCCAGGATCCGTTCGCCGAGAATGTTGCGCAGCACCTCCGAGGTACCGCCTTCGATGGTGTTGGCGCGCGAGCGCAGAAAGCGTTGTTGTACTGGCCCGCCGGCATTGGCCTCCTCGGGCGTGACGTCACGCATCGTGTAGTCGCCGTAGAGGGTGCCCTCCGGGCCCAGCAGATCCATACAAAACTCGTAGACCCGCTGGTTGAGTTCGGCACCGACGAGCTTGTCGATCGACCCTTCCGGCCCGGGACCGCGGACGGTCGCGGTGGCGCGGGCCCGCTCGGACGTGAGCCGCTGCGCCTCGGCGCGGAGCCAAAGTTGGGCGAGCCGGTCGCGTCGCACCGGGGTGCGCCGCTCCGGGCGCTGCGCCCACAGCGCGAGCGCGTCGGCGATCGTGCCATCGCCGCGGCGGACACCAGCCGCACCGATCGAGCTGCGCTCGTTCATCAGCGTCGTCATCGCGACGGACCAGCCGGCACCCACCGCGCCGACGCGGTGTGCGTCGGGAACCCGGACGTCGGTGAGGTAGACCTCGTTGAATTCCGCCTGGCCGGTCATCTGGCGCAGCGGGCGAACCTCGACACCGGGATCGCGCATGTCGACGACGAAGTAGGTGAGGCCCTTGTGTTTGGGCACATCCGGATCGGTGCGGGCCAATAGGATTCCCCACCTGGCGCAATGCGCCAGCGTGGTCCACACCTTCTGTCCATTGACCACCCAGTCGTCACCGTCGCGGACGGCCGAGGTGGCCAGCCCGGCCAGATCGGATCCAGCGCCCGGCTCCGAGAACAGCTGGCACCAGATCTCCTCGGTGGTAGCGAGAGGGCGCAGCCATTGCCGCTTGAGGTCCTCGGTCTGGGCGTACTCGACCAGGGTCGGCGCAGCCATGCCGTAGCCGATGATGTTCAGGTCGTACGGCGAGGGCGCACCGGCTTTCTGAAAGATCGCGTCCGCGACACCCTGGTATCCGCGCGAGATTCCCAGACCACCAAGGCCCTGCGGGAAATGCACCCACGACAGGCCCGCGTCGTAACAGGCTCCCAAGAACTCGGTGGCGGGAACGGATCGGGGGTCGTGGTCCCGCACGACCGTGCGTGCGGCGTCCGCTACCCGTGCGGATTCGACATCAGGGCTCAACTTCAACTCCAGTGATCACGGCGCGGCGGCGTCAGGCCGGGACAAAGTCAGGCTAGCAATAAATAGAACGATCTAATACAGTGACGCTAGGTGATGCCCCCCGTCGTGTCAATGTGAGCCGGGTGTGGCGGGCCATCGAAGCTGCGTACGTCAACGCATACGGAAGGCGAGGAATTGCTCGTAGCAAAGCAGTACAACCAGATCGCTTGGGTGGTAGACGATCTCGACGCGGCAGTGCAGCAGTGGCAGCAGACCGCTCGGATTGGGCCGTTCTTCGTGGGTGCGCATGTCGGCGGGATCTTCACCGAAGCGACGCATCGGGGCAAACCGGTCGAGGTGGACATCAGCTGCGCGATCGCCCAAGCCGGGCCGGTTCAGGTTGAACTCATCAAGCAGCACGGTGCCGCTTCGTCGCCGTACCGCGACGTCTTCGCCGAAGGCGAAAGCGGCCTGCACCATATCTGCAGCTTCGTCGATGACGTTGCGGCCGAATGCCGCAACTACCAGGAGCAGGGCTTCGACGTGGTGATGACGGGAGTGGTCGCGGGCCAGACACCGGTTGCCTACGTGGACACCCGGCCGATGCTCGGCTGCATGACCGAGCTGATGGGGCGCCACGGCCTCGTGGTGGAGATGTTCGCCGCCGCCGCGGCGGTCGCCGCCGACTGGGACGGTACCGATCCCATCCGCGACCTCGCGACACTCATGGCGTAGGCGTAGGTGCAGTTCGCCGATCGCCAACGCCTCACGCATCGCGACCCGGACACGCCACACAATAACCGCCAGAGAGATGGGAGCACATTATGGTTTGGCCGGCAGGGGAAGCTGCCTTTGTCACCGGCGCCGCATCGGGTATCGGACTCGGCATCGCCCGGGCACTCGTCGCGGCCCAGGCGAAGGTCGCCCTCGCCGACATCGACGGGCCACGGCTTGCCGATGTCGCCACAGAATTGTCGGAGGCCGGGGGAGCGGTGACCACCGTGGAACTCGATGTCAGCGACGCCGACGGCTGGGAGGCCGCGGCGGATCGCGCCGAGGGCGCGCTCGGCCCGATCTCGATCCTGTGTAACAACGCCGGTGTCAACGGTGGCGGCGCGATCGACGACACCCCGTTCGCAGTCTGGCGCTGGGTGCAGCGGATCAACGTCGACGCGCAGTTCCTCGGCGTCTCGGCGTTCTTGCCGCGTTTCAAGAGACGTGGCGGGCGCGCGCACATCATGAACACCGCCTCGATGGCGGGTCTGGTGCCGATGGCCACCGTCGGCGCCTACGTTGCCTCGAAGTTCGCCAGCGTGGGCTTCACCCTGGTACTGCGGGAGGAACTCCGCGGCACCGACGTCGGCGTCTCCCTGCTGTGTCCGGGCACCGTGGCCTCCCGACTGAGCAGGACCGCCGAGGAGGGGCAGGCGAAACTGCTTGGTCGAGAGCCCAATGCCGCGGTCATCGAGCAGAACGGCGCACTGCAAGCCCAGGGCGCCGACCCCGATCGGGTGGGCGAGCAGGTCGTCCAGGCGATGCAGGACAGGCAGTTCCTGATCGTCACCCACCGTGATTGGGAATCGCTCGTCATCGGGCTGCACCGGGAAATCGAGGGAACGCTCGCGGACTTCGACGGCCGGTATGGCACCGACCTGTCGGTGCAGATGATGCTCGGCGGCGTGAATCCCGTCGCGACGTAACGTGCATCGCACGCCGGCCGGTGGAACCTGTGCCAGCCAAAACCGCGGAAAGAATGGGTATTCGACATGGTGCGGATGAACCGAGGATGGGTCCTCAAACAACGGCCCGAGCGCGAAGTTCGGAGCACCGACCTGGAATTGGTCGAATCACCCGTCGCCGGCCTCGAACACGACCAGATCCTGGTGAAGAACATCTATCTTTCGATAGATCCAACCAACCGGGTGTGGCTGAGCAGCCGTGACCAGTATCTGCCGCCCGTCGGTATCGGCGAGGTCGTGCGCGGTGTATCGGTCGGTGTCGTCGAGGACAGTTCATCGGCACGATTCCAGCCCGGTGACACCGTGCTTCTTGGTCAGGGCGGCTGGCAGCTGTACTCGACGTATGACGCGTCGGCGGCAAGCCGGATCCGGCGGCGGGCGAACATCCCGCTCACCGCGTCGCTCTCCGTTCTGGGCACGACCGGGCTCACTGCATACTGCGGCCTGCTTGACGTGTGCCGTCCCAACCCCGGTGAGACGCTTGTCGTGTCGGCGGCCGCCGGCGCGGTCGGATCGATCGTCGGGCAGATCGCGAAGATCAAGGGGTGCCGAGTGATCGGCATCGCCGGCGGCCCCGACAAGTGCAAATGGATCGTCGACGATCTGGGGTTCGACGGTGCGATCGACTACAAGTCCGAGGATGTCGGAGATGCGCTCGACCGGTTGTGCCCGGACGGGGTGGATATGGACTTCGAGAATGTGGGCGGGTCCATCATGGACGCGGTGTACTCGCGGCTCAACGTCAATGGTCGGATGGCGGTGTGCGGGTTGATCTCGTCGTACAACTCCGACGCGCCGATGGCCGGTCCGAAGGACTTCGGTCGCGTGCTGATGAACCGACTGACCATTCAGGGATTCGTTGTCCTGGATCACCTCTCGCGTGCCCGTGAAGCCTACGGCGACCTGGCGGCCTGGATCGAAACCGGACAGCTGCGCTGGAAGGATCACGTGGTCCACGGATTGGCTTCCGCGCCCGAGGCCATGAACAGGCTCTTCACCGGCGAACACGACGGAAAGCTCATGGTGCAGATCGCAGACGAACCACGTCCTGTCGTGGCGCAAACAGACAGCACGGTCACCCACCAGCAGGTTGGGGCCAGGCAATGATCGCCATCGAATCACTGGGCGCCGACCCGGGTCTGCTGCGTCGGGCGTTCGGGTGCTTCCCGTCCGGGGTGACCGCGGTGGCCGCGTTGGTCGACGACAAGCCGGTCGGCATGGCCGCCAGTTCCTTCACCTCGGTGTCGCTCGCACCGCCACTGGTATCGGTGTGCTTCCAGGCGACTTCGGGCACCTGGCGCAGCCTTCGCGACCTGCCGCGATTGGGCATCAGCGTGTTGGCGCAGGGCCAAGACGAAATCTGTATGAGCCTCGCGCGGCAGAGCGCGGACCGTTTCGCCGGCGTCGCGTGGGATCGCACGCCCGAGGGCGCGGTATTTGTACGCGGCGCCACCGCGTGGCTGGAATGTTCCGTTCATGGTGAGGTTTCGGCCGGCGACCATGCGGTCGCCCTGCTTGAGATCCACGGCCTGCGGGCCAATCCCGACGCCGCACCGCTGGTCTTCCACGGCAGCCGGTTCCGTCGACTCGCGGCCATCGCGTTCGGCGGGGACGTCGCCGACTTCGTCAACCCCGAATAGCGCAGAAACGAGACTGGCTCGACGCTTAGCGTCGAGCCAGTCCTGGTGAATTACTTAACGGTGCCCCAGCTGGGCCTATCAGTCCTTGGGTGCTGCCGCCGCAGCCATTTCCTGCTGTGCCGCCACGATCGAATCCATCAACGACGGTTGGTCCTGGGCAAAGTCGAGCTTCTCCATGCCACCGTAGGGATTCTCGAAGGACGCGACCTCCTCCGGGGAGTTGTCCGCGTATACCTCGAGCTGGTTGCCGTCGGGGTCGTAGAAGTAGACACTCTTCGCCACGCCGTGATTCACGGTATAGGCGATCTTGGCATTCTCGCGCACCAGAGTGTCGTAGGCCTCGCGCAGATCATCTTCGTTGGCCAGCCGGAAGGAGAAATGCTCCATCCCGATCTGGTGGAACGGCCCGACGGGAACAGCTTCGGCGCCGACTTCGGCGAGGCCCAACTCATGGTGGTCGCGTCCGGTTGACAAAAACTTGACCACCGGGGGGATTTCGCCCATCACCTTCAGCCCGAGTACGCGCGTGTAGAAGTCCAGCGACTTCTCCATGTCGCGGACTTTGATGACGACGTGCGCGATCCTGTCGATCTTGATCATTGGTCAAACCTCTCGATATTCCGATGCCGCTTGATGCGGCGACGATGGGCGAGTTCTCATCAGGCAGCCGGCGGCCGAGTAGCAGGAACCAGGCTACTAGATCAATCTATCAAGCTCAAGCACCAGCGCTGTCGGATTGGCCGAGGACGGCGCGACAGCACGGTTGTCGAACGTCCTGGTACTGGGTCTGGTCAAAAAACCATGTACCCGCCATCGACGACGACCTCGTCGCCGGTCTGGAAGCCGCCGATCCCGCTGGCCAGGTAGACCGCGACCCGCGCGAAATCGTTGGGTTCGCCCCAGCGGCGCTGCGGCATGCGCTTCATCACGTTCTCTTCGAATGCCGGATTGCTCAATTCCCGAGAGATGAGTGGGGTTTCGGTCCACCCGACCACCAGTGAATGCGCGTTGATCCGGTACCGCGCCAACTCGATGGCGCAACTGCGCATCATCGCCGCCAAACCGGCCTTGCTCGCCGCATAGGCATGACCGCGTGGAGTTCCATGGTGCGCCGAGACGCTCGAGGTACCCACCAGCACGCCCCCGCCGCCGCGCTCGACCATGTGCTGCGCGGCGGTGCGCAGCGTCAGGAATGCCCCGTCGAGATTCACCCGGGTGACTCCCTGAAAATCGGCGAGAGTCGTGTCGAGGAAGGAGATGTCGGGTGCGCGCACGCCCGCGTTCGCGAAGCAGGAGTCGACCCTGCCGAAGTGATCGAGCGTCTCGGCGAAGGCGGTCGCGACCGCGTCCTCGTCACCCACGTCGGAGCGGATTGCCCGTACCCGCGTGCCGTGCTTGGCCAGCTCCTCCGCGGCGGACTTGTTGCGTTCGACGTTGGTGCCCCAGACGCAAACGTCGGCGCCGCTGTGGGCCAGCCCGTGCGCCATGCCCAAGCCGATGCCGGAGTTGGCCCCGGTGACCAGGGCGACGTGTCCGGTGAGATCAAAGAGGGAAGACATGCAAATCCTCGGAGTCGTCCGGGCGGACCGGAAGGTTGTCAGGTTTCCGCGCCGCGGGACTGCGACGGGTGCGAACAATGCGAGATCCCCACCGCCGGCGGTGGGGATCTCGCATTGGGATCAACGGATTTTCGAGTATTCCGTGGGCTCGATGAAAACCGAGGTGGCGCCGGCGGTGACCTGTTCGCCGTTGGCCCTCGCGGCTGCCCATTCGGGATCGGCCCAGAAGGCTTCCCACGACTTGGCGGCGGCTTCACGGCTGGCGTGGGCCACGATGTAGGTCAGGGTGTCGGTGGCCTTGCCATCGTCGTCGGTTTGCACCCAGAAGCCGATATTGGTCATGCCGTGCTTCTCGAATAGCGCCGCGGCGTGATCGCCAATGCGAGCCACGAGCGCGTCGATCTTGCCCGGTACTGCTTCGTAGGTACGGAGTTCAAAAACACGCGTGTCTGCCATTAGATCAATCTATCTTCGGGTCGAGCGGGCGTCAACGTTCGCGTGCCGGGGGAGGTCGCTTAGCTCACTCACGCCGGCCGCTACGGTAGATGTCACATGGAATTGGCCAGGTCAGGCAGGACAACAGATTGATCTAGAGGTAGTCTGGCCAGGTGTCTACTACCGCGACGACCAACGGTAAGCCGGCCGAAACCAAGGTTCGGTTGCTCGAATCCGCCATGGATCTGTTCAGTCGGCAGGGTTTCGGGGCAACAGGCATCAAAGCTGTCCTGACGGCGGCCGAGGCTCCTTACGGTTCGCTGTACCACTTCTTTCCCGGCGGTAAGCAGGAGTTAGGTGCCGCCGCCCTTACGTATGGCGGTGGGCGTTACCGGGAACTGCTCGAGTCGGTGTACCCGGTCGGGGCGGACGTGGTGGAAGCGACCGCGGACTCCTTCGTTCGGGCGGCGAAGTTGCTCGAGGAAACCGACTACGGCTATGCCTGCCCGGTCGCGACCATCGCGTTGGAAGTGGCCAATAATGACGAGCTGATGCGGAAGGCCGCCGCCGACGCGTTCGAGTCGTGGCTCGAGGTGCTCCAGGAGCGCTTCACGACGGCAGGGATGACCGCCGAGCGTGCCCGCGAGGTCGCGGAGGAAGTTTTCTGCCTGATCGAGGGCTCGGTGCTGCTCTCACGCACCACGCGGTCGTCTGCGCCGATGCGCACTGCCGGGCGGGCCGCCACGCGCGCCGTCGCCGCCGGGCTCTCCGACAAGAAGTAAGCCCGCTCAACCCTGGGCCACCACGCGCGTCGGTCGCAAGGTGATGGCGACCCGGCCTTCGTTGGGCACGGGGAAGCTGGCCGGCTCGTGGCCGTAATGCCGGACGACCTTTTCGAAAAGCGCCAGGTCCGGGTCTTCGCCCGCCTCCGCCGTTCCGCGGATCTCGAGGGTCCGGAACGGATTCTTCGGGTCGATGAGGAACAGCGTCGCCTGCGGCCGGGCAACCATGTTCTTGTACTTCTGCCGTGTGGCCAACAGGGATAGTTCGATCGTATTGCCCTCGGCCACGAACCAAATCGCGGTCACCTGAGGAGTCCCGTCGGGGCCCACGGTGGCCAATGACGCGATCAGCGGCGCCTCGACAAGGTCGCGGTGGGTGTCGGGGATGGTCGGCATGGCTCCCTTTCCGATCGGATATCGCATCAGGTGTCGGCGGGCCTCGTCAGAACGCCCGCAGAGGGTTGACGAGGTCAGACAATTGTGATTGTCTGATCGCACTAGAGCAATCTATCAAGTCCGTCGGACTGGCGCGACGCACGTGGGTATCGCCACGACCGACTCGAGCCCGTCCCAGCCCTTACCCGCGAAACCCCAAGTTGGAGAGGTTGCAATGAAGCTCCTGGCGCATGATGTTGACGCTCACGAGATGATCCCGAGCACTCGGCTCGGAGATTATTTCGGCCAGCCCGGCCGAATCATGGGCGCGCTCTTCGAGGCCACCGACCGGCTGCGCCCCGATCCCACCGACACCAACATGCACGTCGAGGCCGACGACGTCATGGAGATCGACTCGGACTCCATCTGGAAGGTCAAGGGGCCCAAGGCGCCCAGCGCCATCGACTTGAACCGGCGGGTCGAGGTTCTCGACGCGATGGGGATCGAGAAGCAGCTGGTGTTTCCGACCACGGCGATCGCCGCGATGATGGTCGGTGGCATGACCGACTTCGGTTTCGAGCAGCGCTTCGGTGGCGACACTTCGATGCTCGAGGGTCTGTCGCGGCCGGAATTCTCCAAAATGTTCCTGCGGGCATATAACGACTGGGCGATCGAGAACGCGAACCTCGCCGACGGCCGGATCCGCCTGGTCGGCATCATCCCCACCAGCGACGACGTCAACGACATGATCGGGGAGATCAAGCGGCTCATCGACGGTGGCGTCAAGGGGGTCTATCTGCAGGCCGACGTCCCGCCCGGCGGCGTGTCGCCAGCGCACTCCGTGATGGATCCGCTGTGGCGGTTACTGGAGGAGAACAACGTCACCGCCACTTTGCACATCGGCACCGAGTTCTTCTTCCTGGACCCGCGGTGGACGTTCGCCGAGACCTTCCAGGATCTGTTCCAGTCTCCGGAGATCCCGAACACGAACATCGGTATGTTCGCGACCTGCCACATGGCGATCGACAATTACCTGAACGCCCTCGTCCTCGGCGGCGTGTTCGAGCGGTTTCCGCGGCTTCGCCTCGGACTCTTCGAGGTCGGTGGCCACTGGGTCGGACCGGCCGCCCGCCGCATGGACATGTACTGCGAGGTGTTCCCCGGTTCCGCGGCCGCCAAATACCCGATGAAGCCGTCGGAGTACGTCGCGCGCAACGTGCGGGTGTCGCCGTTCAACTTCGAACCCGTCCACCGCTACATCCAGGACGACCCGAACCTGGTCGACGTCTTCTGTTACTCCACCGATTACCCGCATGTCGAGGGCACCAAGGACTCGATGAACAAGATGTTGGCGAAGGTCGAGCCGTTGGGCGAGGAGATCACGGCGAAGTTCTTCCGGACGAATGCCGAGTGGCTCTTGCCGTGAATATCGCTGACCAGGCTTCCATCCCACAGCTCGGTCCGCTCGGAATCTGGTCATTTCTGCTCGATGTGCAGCCGATGGCCCGCGCCGGGCAGGTGGCCGCCGAGCTCGACGACCTAGGCTTCGGCGCGCTGTGGGTGCCGGAGGCGGTCGCTCGGGAGCCGTTCGCCAACGCTGCGCTGTTGCTGGGGGCCACCGCTCGGATGACGGTGGCCACCGGCGTTGCCAGCCTGCACGCCCGCACCGCGATGACCATGAACGCCGGTTGGCGCACCCTGAGCGAGGCGTTCCCGGCACGGTTTCTGCTGGGCGTGGGGGTCAGCCATCAGCCGGTGGTCGACGGGGCACATCAAGGCCGGTACGGCACCAAGCCTTACAGCATGATGGTCGACTACCTCGACACGATGGATGCCAGCGAATTCTGGGGCGCGCCAGCGTCAGTCGCACCCCAGCGGATGCTGGCCGCACTCGGGCCGCGGATGCTGCGGCTGGCCGCCGAGCGTGGGGTGGGTGCGCATACGTACTTCGTCCCGGTCGAGCACACCGCGGTCGCCCGCGAGGTGCTTGGCGACGACGCGCTGCTCGCCCCCGCGCAGACCGTCGTGTTCGAGACCGACCCGACCGCGGCCCGCCAGGTCGCCCGCCAGTTCATGAAGCGGTTCCTGACGTTGCCGAACTACACCAACAACCTGCGCCGGTTGGGTTGGGGTGACGACGATCTCGGCGGGGGAGGAAGCGACCGGCTGGTCGACGCGCTCGTCGCCTGGGGCTCCCTCGATCGGATCGCCGCCCGGGTGCAGGAGCACCTCGACGCCGGTGCCGACCACGTGTGCGTACAGGTGCGAACAAGAGACCTGCAGTATCTGCCGATGGCCGAGTGGCGCGAACTCGCGTCGGTCATCCCCTCGCTGCGCACCAGATCAGGTATCGCCCAATACACGTCCTAAGCACGAAACAGAGAGATAACCATGTCGCAGACCGCTGCTACCCGCTACCTCAACGCGCTCGTCGAGCACGGCATCGAATACTTCTTCGTCAATGCGGGGACCGACTTCGCACCGATCGTCGAAGCCTATGCGCTCAACAAGGACAACAACCCGGCGCTGCCGACGCCCGTGCTGTGCGCGCATGAGAACCTGGCCGGCGGCATGGCCCACGGTGCCGCGCTCGTGACCGGACGGCCCCAGGCCCTGATGTTGCACGTCAACGTCGGTACGGCGAACGCCGCATGCTCGGTTGCCAACGCCGCCCGGGACCGGATTCCACTGCTGGTCACCGCCGGTCGGTCACCGATCCTCGAAGGTGGCGCTATCGGAGCCCGCGACCTGCCCATCCACTGGTCGCAGGAGATGTTCGACCAGGCGAGTTTGGTCCGTGAATTCGTCAAATGGGACTACGAACTGCGCGACCCCCGCCAGGTCGAGTCCGTTGTCGATCGCGCTCTGAGCGTTGCTATCGCCCACCCGCAGGGGCCGGTGTACCTTGCGTTGCCCCGTGAGGTTCTGGCCGAGCCGGCGCAGGCCCCGGCGGTGCCGGTCGCGCGCACCCCCGTTCCGGCTACCGTGCAACCCGATCCCGACGCCATCGAGGCGCTCGCCGATCGTATTGCCGCCGCAGAATTCCCGGTCATCGTGGCCACGGCGAACGGGATCGAGCCCGAATCCGTCGAGCTGCTCGGTGACCTCGCCACCCGGTTCGGCATCGGTATCGCCGATCCGTGGGCCCGGTACCTGAACATCCCGTACAACCATCCGCACCGCGTCGCAAACATGGACGTAGCGGCCACCGTGTTCGCCCGGGCCGATGTGATCGTCTTCCTCGAGAGCGACGTGCCGTGGATGGAGACACACACGCCGCCCCCCGCCGACACCTACATCGCTCAGGTCGGGGTCGATCCGCTGTACGCCACCTACCCGATCCGGTCGCATCGCTCCGATCTGAACATCAGCGCGACGCCGGCCGCATTCCTCACCCGGCTGTCCGGGGCCTTGGAGGCCCGCGCCGACCGTATCGACCAGAGTCGCGCCGAGGAGATCCGTGCTACGGCCGCGGCACGTCAGGGCCGCATCGACGCCCAGCGGCGCGACGAGAACGGCCGCGATGCAGATGAGCCGATCACCGCGGCGGCGATCTCGGCCGTCCTCGGTGAGCTGCTCGACGAGGACGACATCGTCTTCAACGAGTACGTGGCAACCGCCTGCCTCCTCAACCGCACGAAGCCCGGTACGTACTACTTCCTGCCCGCATCGGGCGGGTTGGGCTGGGGCCTGCCGGCAGCACTCGGCGCCCAGTACGCCGCGCCGGAGCGCACCGTGGTCGCCACGCTCGGCGATGGCGCCTACATGTTCGCCAACCCCGCGGCGTGCCACCATGCGGCCGCCAAGCACAACCTGCCGGTGCTGACGATCATCGCCAACAACATCAACTGGTGGGCCGTCGACATGGCGACGCAGCTCGTCTATCCGGAGGGCGAAGCGGTCGCCACCGGCGAGGGACGCTTCTCAGACCTCTCGCCCTCGCCGGACCTCGCGGCCTACTGCACCGCGTCGGGCGGTTACGGCGCGACCGTCCGTCACCGCAGTGAGCTCGTGGGTGCGCTGAAGGAGGCGCTGCGCGTCGTGCGCGACGAGCGGCGTCAGGCACTCGTCGACATCCGGTGCAAGTGATGCGATACAACCATGCTGCGTTGTTCGCCGGTGTCGCTGCGGCGTTACCCGAGCGCGACTGCATCGTGTTCCGGGATCGGCGCTTCAGCTATCGCCACGTCGCGGAGCGAATCAACCGCCTGGCGAACCTTCTGCTCTCCCATGGGATCACCGTTCACCGGGAGCGCCCCGAGCTGCAGCCCTGGGAGTCCGGCCAGGATCATGTAGCGCTGTACCTGCACAACGGCAACGAGTATTTGGAAGGGATGTTGGGCGCCGCGGCGGCCCGCGCGGCCTCGCTGAACGTCAACTACCGCTACGTCGAGGCCGAGCTCACCTACCTGCTCAATGACGCCGCGGCACGCGTCGTCATCTACCACGCCCGGTTTGCCCCGACGCTCGCGTCGGTCCTCGACTCGCTGGACCAGCGGCCGGAACTTCTGCTCCAGGTGGCCGACGAATCCGGCAATGCATTGCTGCCCGGTGCCCTCGACTACGAGGACGCGCTGTCGGCCTCCAGCGCCGCGGCCCCGGCGACGGCACCGGAGCCCGACGACCTCTACCTGCTGTACACCGGCGGCACGACCGGGATGCCCAAGGGAACGATGTGGGCCCAGGGAGAGATTGTCGAGAGCGCCTTGGCCGGGTTCCTTCCGGATGGCATCTTCGACGTGACGTCGCTTCCCGAGGGCGTCGGCCGAATCCTGGCTAGCGACCGGCGAGTCGTGCTGCCGTTGCCTCCGCTCATGCACGGCGCCGCCCAATGGCTCGCGCTATCGGGTGTTCTGTCCGGGGGCACCGTCGTGTTCCCCGACGTGGTGGATCGGCTCGACCCCGCAGCGGTGTGGGAGGTGATCGACCGTGAAGGTGTGCAGATCGTGAACCTCGTCGGGAACTCGTTTGCGACCCCGCTGTGCGACGAGTTCGAGCGCGGCGGTCACCACGGGCGTTCCCTGCAGCTGGTCGGCGTGGGCGGTGCGGTCACCAGCGCGTCGGTCAAGGACCGCATTTTGCGACTCCTGCCGCACGTCGGGATCGCGGACATCGCCGGCTCCTCGGAGACCGGCTCCCAGCTGACGAACCTGAGCACCAGCGCGGCGCCGGCGACCTCGGGTGTCTTTACCCCGGCGGCGGGCACTTGCGTGGTCGATGAGGAGTGTCGTCGGATCCTCGCGCCGGGCGACCCCGCGACCGGATGGTTGGCCCGATCCGGACCCATTCCGTTCGGGTACCTCGGCGACCGCGCCAAGACCGAGCGCACGTTTCCCACCATCGCTGGGCGTCGCATGGCACTGCCCGGCGATCGGGCGCGTCACCTGGCCGACGGCACCATTGCACTCCTAGGGCGCGACTCGGTGACGATCAACTCCGGCGGAGAGAAGATCTTCGCCGAGGAGGTCGAGGACGCGCTGATCGGCCACCCCGCGATCCGCGATGTTCTCGTCGTGGGACGGCCGAGCGAGCGATGGGGAAATGAGGTCGTTGCGGTCGTCCAGCTACTCCCTGGGCATGACCCGACTGACCAGGATCTGTTGGTTGACGCCCAACGGCGGCTGGCCCGGTACAAGTTGCCGAAAGCCATTGTCCGGGTGGACGCGGTGGTCCGCGGCCCGGCGGGCAAGGCCGACTACCGGTGGGCCACCGAGATCGCCGCACACGAGTTGTCCGCACAAAAGGAGCTGAGCCGATGACCATGGCCACCGAATCGATCGTCGACGTCGCGCCGGCGGAGCTGCAGCGTCTCCTCGACATCCAGCGGGCCGCCCAGGCCGCCGATCCGATCCCCGACGCAGCGACCCGGCGCGACCGCATAGACCGCCTCGTCGCCGCCGTTTTGGAGCACGCCTCCGAACTCGCCGAGGCGCTCGACGCCGACTTCGGCGGCCGGCCCGCGACGACCTCGATGGAGCTCGACATCCTGGGCGGGCTGCAGACGATTGCACACGACCGGGAACAGCTCGAGGCGTGGATGGCCCCGACCGCGGTGCCGGCCGCGATGGGCGGCGCCATCCCGACCTTCGTCCAGAATCGCCCCAAGGGTGTGGTCGGCATCATCGGCCCGTGGAACTTCCCGGTCGTGCTGGTGTTTTTGCCGGCCGTCGAAGCACTCGCCGCCGGCAATCGGGTGATGATCAAGTTCTCCGACATGACGCCGCGCACCGGGGCGGTGTTCGCCCGCGCGGTGGCCTCCCGGATGAGCCCCGACGAGGTGGCGGTCATCAACGGCGGGCTACAGACCGCGACGGCGTTCTCCGACCTGCGGTTTGACCACCTCTTCTTCACCGGCTCACCGAAGGTGGGACGCCTCGTCGCCGCCGCCGCGGGCCGAAACCTGGTGCCGGTGACGCTTGAGCTCGGCGGGAAGAACCCCGCGATCGTCGCTCCCGATGCCGACATCGCCGATGCCGCGGCGCGGATCGCCGCCGCCCGGTTGGTCAACAGCGGCCAGGTGTGCCTGAGCCCGGACTACGCCTTTGTCCCCGAATCGAACAAGCAGGCCTTCATCGAGGCCTACCAGAAGGCGGTACTCAGCTACCTCCCGACCTTCCTCGACAACCCCGACGTGGTGTCGATCATCAACGACGCGAACTACGCCCGGGTCACCGGACTCGTCGAGGACGCCAAAGCCAAGGGCGCCGCGGAGATCGTGATCGTGCCGGAGGCGGAGAAGGATCGGCTGCCCGACGCCGGGTCGCGCCGTTTCCCACCCACCCTGCTGCTCGACACCCCGGCGGACGCCGAGATCAACGCCGAGGAGATCTTCGGCCCGGTGCTGGTGCTGCACACCTACTCCCACGTCGATGAGGCCATCGGCTACGCGGCCGTCGGCGAACACCCGCTGTCGTCGTACTGGTACGGCGGCGACACCGATGACTTTCAGCGATTCCTGCTGAAGACCACGTCGGGTGCCGTCTCACGCAACGACTTTGGGCTGGCGTATGTCAATGACGCGGTGCCGTTCGGCGGTGTCGGGATGAGCGGTTCGGGCGCCTACCACGGCAAGGCCGGTTTCGACACGTTCTCCCACCAGCGCCCCGTCGCCCAGCACGACTTGCCGAACGTCTTGGCCAGCGCCTTCGTTCCACCACTGACACCCGAGCGCGCCGACGGCGTTGCTGCCACCGCGGCCGCCGTTTTGGCCGGCACCACCGCCCAACTTCAGGATCAGGGCGGGGCCGGCTGACCGTGGGCGAGTTCGAGACCATCGTCTACGAGCGGCCGGCCGAGAAGGTCGCCCGGATCGTGCTCAATCGACCTGAGGCGCGGAACGCGCAGAGCATGCGCATGTTGTACGAACTCAACGACGCGTTCGACCATGCTGCGCAGGATGATTCAATCAGCGTTGTCATCCTTGCTGCGAACGGTCCGCACTTCTCAGCGGGACATGATTTGCGCGAGCATGACGCGCTGCAGGTGGTGACCGACCACCAGCGGATCGGCACCTGGTGCGGCTTCGGTTGCGCCGGCGCCGAGTCGCAGATGGCTGTCGAGAAGGAGATGTACCTCGGGCTGTCCGAGCGCTGGCGCAACCTCCCCAAGCCGACGATCGCCGCCGTGCAGGGCAAGGTGATCGCCGGTGGCCTCATGCTCGTGTGGCCCTGCGACCTGATCGTCGCCACCGACGATGCACTGTTCCAGGACAACACGGTGTCGATGGGCGTATCCGGCGCTGAGTTCTTCAATCACCCCTTCGAGGTCGGTGTCCGGAAGGCCAAGGAGATGTTGTTTACCTCGGACTTCCTCACCGCCGCGGAGGTCCACCGCCTCGGCATGGTGAACCATGTTGTCCCGCTTGGCGAGCTGGAATCGTTCACGCTGGAATTGGCGTCGCGGATCGCCGACAAGCCCCTGTTTGCGCTCAAGCTGGCGAAGGAGGCGGTCAACGTCGCCCAGGACAACCAGGGGCGCGTCAACGCTATGCAGACATCGTTCGCGTACCACCAGCTCTGCCACAGCCACAATCAGCAGGTGCACGGGATGCTGATCGATCCAGACTTCATGGCGAAGACGTTTCGTTTCTGACTCTGGAAAGCAAGGAACACAGCGTGTCTGGACCGACCATCGGGGTTTTCCTGCCCAGCATGAGTCCGGCCACGACAGTGCCCCAGGATGTCGTCGCGGCCGCCCGACAGGCTGAGGACCTTGGTTTCGAGTCGGTATGGGTGATCGACCAACTGGTTGTCGGCAGCCAGATGGCCTTCCTCGAGAGCACCACGGTTCTGGCTTCGGTAGCCGCGGCCACCGAACGGGTCAAGCTGGGCTTCGGCGTCATGGTGCTTCCCCTGCGGCCGGTGGTCTGGGTAGCCAAGCAGATCGCCTCGCTGCAGCATCTGTCCGGTAACCGGGTGATCCTCGGTGTCGGCATCGGTGAGGACCGACATCCGGGTTCCTGGGGGGCGGTAGGAATTTCCCGACGCGAGCGGGGACGGTTGACGGATACGGCCTTACGTGCGCTTCCTGATCTGATCTCGGGCCGTCGTTCGCAGGGGCCGGATGGTATCGAGTTCCGGTTGTTGCCCGGCGCCACCGTCCCACCCATTCTGGTGGGCGGGCTGTCGCAACCGGCCCTCAACCGGGCCGTCGAGGCTGGCGGCTGGTTCGGCCTGCCGTTACCGCCGGCCGAGATCGCTCGGGTCCGCGGCATGCTAACGGAACTGGCCGCGGCGAGCGGCCGGCCGACGCCGACCATCACCGGGTTCGTGATGGCTTCCATCTCCGGCGACCCGGCGATGCCTGACCGCCGGGCCGCGGTGGAAGCCGTGGCAGACCCGGCCGGCATGTACGGGTTCCCGTACGAGGTCGCTGACGCGATGGTGGTGACGGGATCTCCGGCTGAAATCGCCAAGGAGCTGGCCGCCCTACGCGAGGCCGGAGTTGAACGGGTGACTGTCACGTTGGTGGGTAACTGGTCTCGGCAGGTTGAGTTGCTCGCCGAAGCTACCCGGATGCTCGCATGACTGCTGCCGCCTGGCATGGACAACATCTGAATCCTGCTGCGGTGTAGGCCCGCCGAATCTTGTGTTGTGCGGCGGTATTTGACGAATGAGTGGGCTACACCACGGATAACGCTTGACAGGCCTTGTTCAATGCAACAAACTGACATATACAAATGTCAGATAAATCACAACAAGGAAAGGCGACTCAGGATGCGGGTCAGTTTTGATGTGCGGGACGCCGACGCGGACACCCTGTCACGCCCGGAGTTGCGGCCGCTGACGATGGTGTCGGCGGACTCGCATGTGTGTTTGCCGCCGAAGATGTACAAGAACTATCTCGATCCGCAATACCACGACTCGTGGGGCGGCTACCTCGACGATGTCGCGGTTATCAACAAGGTCGTCGAACTGACCGGGTATCCGGCCCCCGCTGACGCGCTGAAGATTTACGACAAGCGCGGTGTGGTGTCCGCGGCGGGTGAGGTCGGCTATTTCGATCCGGTATGGCGGCTTCGACAGGTCGAGGCCGAGGGCATTGCGGCCGAGTTTTTGCATCCGTTCGGCCCGCTCGGTTTCGTGCCGTTCAACGATGTGCAGAATTCCCGGTGTTCGCACGAGTTACGGGTAGCGGGCGCCCGTGCACACAACCGGTTCTTGGAGGAGTTCTGCTCGGAGGCTCCGGGCCGCTTGTTGGGGGTGCCGCTGATCTATCCGTGGCCGGACTGGGATGCCGGGGTGGCCGACATCGCGCGCGCCCGGCAAGCGGGTTTCCACGCGATTTTCCCGCCGATGATGCCGGGGACGCCAGACGATTTGCCGGCGTTGTACGACGGGTGGTGGGACCCGATGTGGGCGGCGTGCCAGGACCTGGGCATGGTCGTGCACATCCACGCCGGTTTCGGCAACCCGCAGGGCGGTGTTGTCGAGATGGTGCGCAGCGTGTTCAGCCGTACCGAAGGGGACTCGGCCGACACCGCCGGCAAGGAAGGCTTGGCGGCGATCGACCCTAACCTCCTGCCCAAGTTCGACCCGGACGCCAGCGCTGACGCGGGCGGCACGAACTCGTTTTTGAGCGAGTTGTTCGAGACGTTCGGAGAGCGGCGGCCGCTGTGGCAGTTGATGTGGGG
Source organism: Mycobacterium talmoniae (assembly GCF_001854525.1). Taxonomy (NCBI): domain Bacteria; kingdom Bacillati; phylum Actinomycetota; class Actinomycetes; order Mycobacteriales; family Mycobacteriaceae; genus Mycobacterium; species Mycobacterium talmoniae. Next base: position 5,844 of record NZ_MLQM01000007.1, on the reverse strand, counting down.
TGGGGTGTTCGACCGTTTCCCGAAGCTCAAGGTGGCCTTCCAGGAGATCCACGCCGATTGGGTGCCGGCGACGCTGGCGTACTTGGATCGTGCGCATGCGGCCAATCCAGGTCCGATGAAGCTGACACCGAGTGAATACTGGGCCCGCCACTGCGCGGTCGGGACGTCGTTGATGCGGTATGGCGATGTGGCGGTGCGCCATGAGGTCGGCTTGGACAAGATGATGTTCGGCAGCGATTTCCCACATTTCGAGGGGACCTGGCCGAACACGCACGATTGGATCCGGACCACGTTGGGCTCGGTTCCCGAGGTTGAGGCGCGCGCGATCCTGGGGGAGAACGCCATCGATTTCTACGGGTTGGACCGGGCGTTGTTGGAGAAGACGGCCAAGCGTGTTGGCCCGCTGCCGGGCCAGCTGTTCAACGGCCAGCCGGTGGATCCGAAGTTGATCAGGCACTTCGAATTCCGGGCCGGGATCAACAAGCCGGTCAATTTTGATGTCGATCAAATGAACCAGGCGTTTGAGGCGGACCGGGCCGGGGCGACCCAGGCGCTGGCCGCCGGGAAGAGTGCGTAACGCAGCCCGGGTGGCGGTCCAGGTGGAGCGACAATGCCGATGAAAACGCCGCCACCACAGTATGTTTGGGCGTCCGCAGTGACTCAGCCACTGCGGACGCCCAAACAGCGTCCATCGGGCTCGCAGCTACGTCACCACCGGGCTGGTGCCCTGGGCCAGGATCTGCGCGGTGTGATCGGGGCCGTGGCGGTTGTCGAACTCCCGGAAGGTGCGCGCGATCTCGGTGTGCACGCGGGTGACGAGGGGCTCCCAGTCGCGGTGGGTGATGATCAGGAACTGGCGATGCTGCATGGCTTCCACGACCTGCTCGCCAACGCGGTCCGGATCCGCTCCCTGCGCCAATAGTGCGCCGTTGCCCTCGACTGCGGCGGTGTTTATCGCCTGTCCAAGCAGCTGGGCCTCTGCCGCTCCGGCGGTCGCGTTGATTCGGGTGGCCACCGTGCCAGGGCATAGCACCGATACCCCGATATCGGTGCCCGCCAGCTCATCGCGCAGCACCATCGAGAAACCGACGCTGGCGAACTTCGACGATGAGTAGGCGCCGGCGCGAGCCATCGGCACCAGGCCCGCCATGGAGGCTGTGTTCACGATCTGGGCACGACCCGCGCGCTCCTTGAATCGTGGCAGGAACGTCGATACCCCGATGAACTGCGCCTCGATATTGATTCTGTAGATCCAGCGCCACACCTTCAGCGGAGTCTCATCGATCAGTCCGCCCCCGTTTACGCCTGCGTTGTTGCACAGAATCGAGATCGGGCCGAGGGCTTCCTCGGCCCGATCGGCCGCGGCCGACCACTGGTCGGCATCGCTCACGTCGAGCTGCACGCCCACCACGGTGCCGCCGGCAGCAGTCAACTCCTCGGTTACGTCGGCGAGACGCGCGTCGTCGATGTCGGCAAGTGCCACCTTGGCGCCCGCGGCGACGAGCGCCCGGGCGATGCCAAGTCCGATTCCCGACGCCGCCCCGGTAACGAATGCCGCCTGTCCTGCAGGCCAGTTCATAGTCATGACAGCAGGATAGCTCAGTCTGACATGTGGCAATGTCAGAATTCGGCCGTTGGCCACAAGTGCAGGGGGAGTCGGCCAAATTCGACCCTTGACGGGGGCGGCCGCCCGCGGCAAACTGACATATGCAAGTGTCAGATAGATCACAAGCGCGACCCGGGGTGACTTTGGATACGAGGAGGTTCGGTGTCCGGTCTGCTGGCCTTTAAGACGAGGGAGTCAGGCATGCCGAAGCCCCTGTGCTGCAGTTCGCATTTGGAGGACAAGTGGTTCATTCCGGCTGCCCTCGAATCTGTCCGCCGGTGTCCCGCCCGGGCCGATTACATCGAGCTGTGCTTCGCGACGGATGAGGGCTCGTGGACGTGGTGCTTTCGCGATCCTCTCGAGCGGCGTGAGCGCACCGGCGGCACACTCGCGTTGGCGGTGGGACCGTATGGCGCGCAGGCCCATTGTGTCGAAGGCAGCGGGCTAGGGCTCGCGTTGCCCACCTCTGAGGCACTACCCATGGTCCTCGGCGGTTCTCGGACCTACGTGGCGCGTCGGCTGGTCGAACGAGGATGGTAGCCACACGCGCCCTTCATAGTGGTCGACGATCGCATGCCGCAGCCGGATCGTCGTCGACCGCGGTAAGGCGCCGTGCATACGCGGTCGTGACTTGGCTGATGGTCGTGGTGGCGGTCGGTATGGCGGGAGGTCCAGCAAGCGCTGATCCATCGGATCCGCCGCCCCCGCTGATGCCGGAGTTCACCCCGCACGTGAGCAATTGGGCCCCCCAGTTCCCGTATCCCTATGACCAAACGCGCAAGAACGTCACCGATGCCGACATCAACGCGGAGCGGGAGATGTGTCAGTGGTTCAACGCGCAGTATCTCGAATTGCGGCGCCAGATGGACAAATTCGGATTCAACCTGCTGCAGGCCAACAATGATTGGACGGTCGGCACGATCCAGGCGCAGGCGGACAACGTGGCTTCGAACGTCGAACAGGCCGTGGCTTTCCTCGCGCCGCGCGCCGAGGCGTTCACGATAAGCCAGGACTTCGCCGGTGACATGTACTTTCCGCTCTACCAGGCGGAACCCTTTTATCGGCTCTGGCAAGAGTTGTCCAATGTTGGAGTTGGGATCCGGGCGCGCAACACCGCGTGGGTGTACGGCCCGTCACAGCAGCGCGTCAAACGCTGGGCCAGCCAGATCGAGCGATCGCACGTTTGTGACTAACGGCCAAATCCTCAGAGGAGGCGTAGTGGGTGCCGCACGTCAGCTATCCAGGCGTGGGTTTGCGCAGTCGGCGCCTCGTTTGGTCGGCCGACTTTCGCTGGTGGGGGACTTGCTGGCCGCGTGCGTCGTCGCCATGACGGCGTTCGGTGTAGGCGAGTCTCATGCCGACGTCGGCGAACTGGGGCCGCCTCCCGTCGAGTCGGAGATCAAGCAGGCCCTGATGGATTTCTACAACGCCGGGCATCCACCGGACTCGACGGTCGATGTCCAATTCGTGGGTCCGATCCTTGTCGGCCACCCGGAGGTGCACCCGAATCCTCCACCGCAGCCGTGGTGCGTTCGCTGTGCTCGCCCCGACCAGGGCGCGAGCCCGATGTACCCCGTGGAGGCGCTCGTGTCGGTCACGACCACGCAAGGCCTGGAGTCAAGTGCATTGCCGCCCAGCAGCTTTGTCCACACCACCACCGTTACCTATAACGGCACGCCCTGTCCCGGGGAAACCAACGCGCAGTATTGCCCGTCCTACTTTTTCTACCGAGATGGTGCGGGCCACTGGCAGGTCGCCTAACGGCTGGCCCGGTGTGGCGCTCGCCGCTTCAACCGGCGCGCGCTTTCGTGAGCGTCTTCTCGGAGTCCCGGGATGGGGATCGTTGCGGAAGTAGCAGCGGTGTTGCCAGCAGCAATAACCCGCCGCAGCGATGGCGAGGCGTGGCCCCGCCAGCGCGGCGAGCCCGGCCCACGCGGCGGTCAGCGCCGCAATGCTGACCTTGGTGCTGATCGACCACGCCGACAGGGCGCGGGTGGCGTGGGTGGTCGGCAGCTGCTCAAGCCGGTGGGTGGCGAGGACCGGATTGAAGATGCCGCAGCAGGTCACCAGGCCCAGCTGCACAACGATGACCAGGACGAGTCCGGGCAACCCCGGTACCACCGCGGCCAGACCCAGCGGCCAGCATGTCCGCAGGACGCCGGTGCTGCGCAGCACGGTGGACTGGCCGAAACGCGCCACCAGCGGGTGGGCCAGCCGGGAACCGACGATGCCGCCCAGGCAGGGCAGCGCAAACGCGAGCGCGTACTGCCAGGGCGGGAAGCTCAGCGGCCCGAGCATCAGCGCCGCCAGCGGCGGGGCGGGCGCCATGATCAGGCCGTTGACCGCCACGGTGTTGACGAACAGCGGTCGCAGGGTGGGGTGGGCCGCGATGATGCGCCACCCCTCCAGCAGGTCGCGGGCCCGGTGCCCACCCGCGCGCGGCGGGCGCGCTTCGGTGCCGCCGATCGCGCCGATTCCGACCGCCGACACCAGGAAGCTGACCGCATTGGTCAGCACCGTGCAGGCCGGGCCGAGCACGGCGATGGCGGCACCACCCAGCGGCGGCCCCAGGATCGTCGCGGCCCAGGTCACGAATACGAGGTGGGCGTGCAGCAGCAACACGCGGTGCCGGGCGCGGCGATAGCTCGGGGTTGTCATAGGCAGGCCTTACGGTCGGGTCATGCAGATGCGTTACCGGTATCGCATCGATCCGACACCGGCCCAGCAGTCGATGCTGGCGCGGGTGTTCGGATGCTGCCGGGTGGTGTTCAACGACGCGCTGCGGGTGCGCGCCGAGGCCTATCGGGCGGGGGTGAAGTTGTCGGACAGCGAGATCCAGCGCCGGGTGACCACCCAGGCGAAGACCACCGAGGAGCGAGGCTGGTTATGCGAGGTGCCCAGTGTGGCGTTGGTGCAGTCGGTCAACGACTCCCGGCGGGCCTGGCGCAACTTCTTCGACTCCCGGTCCGGCAAGCGGCGGGGGCGCAAGGTCGGCCGGCCACGGTTCAAATCGCGCAAGGATCACCGGCAGTCGTTTCGGCTCACCCGCAACGGATTCAGCCTGAAGCCCAACGGCCGGTTGTTTGTGGCCAAGGTCGGCGAGGTCCGGGTGCGCTGGTCACGCGAGCTGCCCAGCACACCATCGTCGGTCACGATCATCCGCGAACCCGACGGCCACCACTACGCGAGCTTCGTCGTCGAAGTGCCCGCCATGCCGCTGCCGGCAATCGGCCGGGAGGCTGGGGTGGATGTGGGGATTACCCGCCTGGCGACAATCGCCACCACCGACGAGCAACGAGCCGACGTTGCGAACCCGAAGCACTTGGGCCGCAAACAGCGAAAACTCGCACGGTTGGAGCGGGAGAAGTCCCGCCGGCAGAAAGGATCGAACAACAGGAACAAAACGCGGCGCAAGGTCGCCATTGCGCGCGGCAAGGTCGCCCGAGCCCGGCGGGACTACCACCACAAGCAGGCTTTGACGTTGGTGCGCGAGAACCAAGTAATCCACGTCGAAGACCTCAACATTGTGGGCATGGTCAAAAACCGTCGCCTCGCTCGGGCGATTTCAGATGCGGGGTGGGGCCAGTTCGTGCGGATCATCGGCGAGAAAGCCAACCGCTACGGGCGCACCATGCACACGGTGTCGCGGTGGTTGGCGTCGAGCAAAACATGCTCAGCATGCGGGAATCGGCTCGACGAACTGCCGCTGCAAATCCGGCAGTGGACGTGCCCGGCGTGCCGGGCCGTCCACGACCGCGACCACAACGCCGCCAAAGTCATTCTCGCCGCCGGGCGGGCGGAGAGACGAAACGCCTGTGGAGCCCCGCTAAGTCCTCCCACCACTCGGGAGGCACAGGGCGATGAAGCAGGAAGCGCCCCCAACAGCGGCATAGCCGCACGGGAATCCCCGCCATTCACGGCGGGGAGCACGTCAAGGATTCCTGCGTCGGACTTGCGGCCGACGCAACGCGGTAAGCGGCGGCAAAAATATCCAAGCCAGCCGTGGGCCTGGTCCCGCATCATGGCGGAATGGACACGACACCAGACGCGGTGGCCGGCACCGGAATCCTGGTCGCGGCGATCCGGGCGCGGGAATCGGCCCGCGACGACCGGCTGTTCAGCGATCCGTTCGCCGCCAAACTGGCGGGGGAGCCGGGCCGCCGGATGCTTGCCGCGGCCATCGCCGAAACCGGTGAACGATCCACACTGCAAATCGTGGTCCGCACCCGGTTCTGGGA